>JAAYQY010000270.1 GCA_012519125.1 Spirochaetales bacterium | reverse complement strand
TGGTGGAGAACATCAAGGGTGTAAGCAGGATTGTCCCCCAACAAGAGTGGAGCTATGTTCCCAATCTGTTGAAGTACAAGCCTGACTATATCATCCATGGCGATGATTGGGTTACCGGTCCCTTGAGCAAGATCCGTGATGATGTGTATGCAGTCATGCAGGAACTCGGGGGGAAAGTCATTGAGGTTCCCTACACCAAGGGCATCAACTCATCGGCATTGGCCGAGCAACAAAAAGCCATCGGAACCACCCCGGAAGTTCGCTTGAAGACACTCAGGCGTTTGCTGGCTGCCAAACCGATTGTGAGGATCCTTGAAGTCCATGATGGGCTATCCGGTCTTATCGCAGAGCATGTCTCTGTATGCAAGGATGGTGAGTTCCATACCTTCGATGGCATGTGGTCATCCAGCCTTACCGATTCCACCTCCAAGGGCAAGCCGGATATCGAAGCAGTCGACCTGACAACCCGGCTCCAGGGAGTCACTGACATTCTGGAATGCACTACCAAACCCATCATCTATGATGGAGACACCGGTGGCCTTGCTGAGCATTTTGTGTACACCGTTCGAACGCTGGAACGCAATGGCATCTCGGCCATCATCATTGAAGACAAAATGGGGCTGAAGAAGAACTCACTCTTCGGAACCGATGTGAAGCAACATCTTGCTCCCATCGAGGATTTTTCCTTGAAAATCAGCATGGGTAAGCAAGCCCAGGTGACCAAGGATTTCATGATCATTGCAAGACTTGAGTCCCTCATCGCCGGTGGCACAGTCGCCGAAGCCCTGGAACGAGCATACGCCTACGTGAAAGCAGGTGCAGACGGCATCATGATCCACAGCAAGGACAAGAGCGGTGAGGATGTGAAGGAGTTCTGTCTTGCTTTCAGGAGCGAGTACAGCCATGTCCCTCTCATCCTGGTTCCTACTACCTACAACCAGTTTACTGAAGCGGAGTTCCAGCAGTGGGGTGCCAACATCATCATCTATGCAAACCACATGCTGCGGGCTGCCTATCCAGCAATGGTTGACGTTGCCAAATCGATTCTTGAGAACGGCCGTTCCTTGGAAGCCGATCCTCTCTGCATGCCGATCAAACAGATCCTGGAACTGATTCCAGGAACCAAATAGGGGAGGCTTTGCATGATTGATCCCTCTTCCTTTGTCCAGGAACTCCAGAAACAGGGAACCGGATTCTTCACCGGTGTCCCTGACTCACTCTTGAAGAACCTTTGTGCGTTCATCACCGATTCTTTTGATGCCGAGCATCACATCATCGCAGCCAACGAAGGCAATGCTGTTGCCTTGGCAGCAGGACACTATCTTGCGACAGGCACCATTCCGATGGTGTACATGCAGAACTCTGGAGAAGGGAATGCAGTGAACCCACTGCTCTCCCTTGCTGATACCGATGTGTATCAGGTCCCGTTGCTGCTCTGCATTGGTTGGAGAGGAGAGCCCGGGGTGCACGATGAACCCCAGCACGTCAAGCAAGGAAAGGTTACCTTGAGCCTGCTTGAAACCATGGGAATACCGTATCAGGTACTCTCTTCTGACGAAGCATCGATGAAAGTCCAGGTTGAGCAAGCGTATGCCACCATGAAGACTGAGCAGGCCCCCGTTGCTCTTATTGTCAAGAAAGGTCTGTTTGCTGAGTACGCACTTCAGCAACCCGATCGGGTGGAAGGCAAGCTGACTCGCGAAGAGGCCTTGGAAATCATTGTAAGCCATACTGATCCCCGTGCCATCTTCGTGTCTACCACAGGCATGGCCTCTCGTGAGCTCTATGAGATTCGTGAGAGAAACGGAGTCGGGCACGAGAAGGATTTT
>JAAYQY010000269.1 GCA_012519125.1 Spirochaetales bacterium | reverse complement strand
AGTTTCTTCAGGGCCAGGTCCCCTGTGCCGCCAAATTGGATGATGATGCGTTTCATGCCGAACCCTCCTTGAGGTCTGTTACTATGGTAGCATTGAAGTGCTGGTCACGGAAGAAGGCACAGGGAAGGGTGGATGCACCCTCCTTGCCACCTCGGAGGCGCAGCAATGCGTCCTGCTTCGATGCGCCCAGAAAGAGCAGGTAGACAGGACACTCGCTTGCAAGCCGGGCAAACCCTGCATAGGAGAGCGTGGCACGTCGCTTGGGAGGCTTGGGACTCTCTTCCACCAAGATCACCTGCTCTTCGGTCTGTTCTGGCCAGGTGTTGGGGAAGAGTGAAGCAAAGTGCCCATCCTCTCCGATACCAAGATACACCCGGTCGAACTGTGAGTGGCTGAGCGTGCATCCCACTGCAGGGATGTGCAGCTGGCTGGTGAAAAAGACTCCTTGCTCGATGGCACTTCCAAGTCCTGATGAGAGCAAGGTGTCCCTATTCAGCTCTCCCTCAAGCCGTTCATCAACCAAGAAGAGGTCAAGACGATTCAAATCTGCAGGGTCGAGCAAAAGGATTGCGCGTACAAGATACGAAGCGCTTCTTCCCCCGGGAAGTGCAAGCGCAATCCTGCCGCTCTTGCTGCGCACGAGACGCTTTAGGTCCTCATGGACCACCTTGATGAGATCTTCACTCTGGTGCAGTGTCAGTATATCCATACCCCATACTATACTCAAAGTTTTGGTAGTAGAATAGTAGGATATAGGGGAATCAGGGGGATTTCCCCTGTTCGAGCTTCTCTTTGGCAAGGGAGAGCATCAATTTGATGCGATTCTCCTGATTTACATGGGTTGCCGAGGGATCATAGTCGATGGGTACGATGTTTGCATCGGGAACACGTTCAGTAACTGCCCTGATCATGCCTTTCGCACAAATGTGGTTGGGAAGACAGCCAAAGGGTTGGGTACAGACAATGTTGGGATAGCCAGCATGGATGAGGTCGAGCATCTCTGCTGTTAGGAGCCAACCCTCTCCCATCTTCACCCCGTAATCGAGCAACCCTTCATCGAGCTTTTTCATCTCGGTGTAGGGGATGGGTACGGTGAATTTGCCGCTTGCACTCATGGCTGTGCGCATCATCTTCTCAACCTTGAAGAGCTGATGCAGGATGAATTGGGTGATCTTTGCGCTCACCACTCTTCCTCCATAGTACGAGCGGTCGGTGATGGCGTTGTCCGCCCCATAGTAGAGGAAGCCCATCATCGAGGGGACCATGACTTCACACCCCTGTGCCTCCAAGTCCTCTTGCAGGTGATTATTGCCCAACGGGGAGTACTTCATGTAAATCTCCCCGACGATACCGACCTTTATCCGTTCTTCCGAACGTGTCTGGATGGCAGCAAATTCATCACAGATTTGCTGGAGGTTGCGTTTCATCGCCCAGCCGATGTAACCGCGGTTATGGGAAAAACGCTCGCCCAGATATGCAGTCCATTTTGCCACCAGCGTATCAGCTTCACCCTTGTTCACCTCGTAGGGGCGCACCTGGTTGGACAAGGTCATCAACAGGTCCCCGTATACAAAGGCGGAGTAGGCTTGCAGCAGCATGAAGAAGGAGAGTTTGAACCCAGGATTTTTTTCCATGCCCTTCAGGTTGAGACTGATGACCGGGATCTGCGGCATCTGGCACTTCTCCAGCGCTTTGCGCAGCAAAAACAGGTAGTTGCTTGCCCTGCATCCACCACCGGTCTGGGTGATCACCAGCGCAACCTTGTTGACATCATAGCCCCCATGCTTGACGGCATCGATGAGCTGGCCTATCACCAGCTGTGCGGGATAGCAGATGTCGTTGTGAACATATCTCAGGCCCTCACGGATGACGTTCGGTCCCTGGTTTTCAAGCAAAACCACACGATACCCATGATTTGCAAACACTTCCTTGGCAATGTTGAAGTGCACCGGGCTCATGTTGGGGATGAGAATCGTGTACTCCTTCTTCATTGCCTTGGTAAACGGGACACTCATTTCAGCTCCTGTGAGATGGCGGCGAGCAAGCTGCGGATACGGATCTTCACTGCCCCAAGGTTCACGATCTCATCAATTTTTATCTGGGTGTAGATCTTGTCGGTCTTTCTGAGGATGTCCCGCACCTCATCGGTGGTGACTGCATCGAGGCCGCAGCCGAAACTGACCAACTGGATCAGGTGCATATCCTTTTGGGTGGCCACATACCGGGCTGCGTCGTACATTCGGGCATGATAGGTCCATTGGTTGAGCACCGTCCTCTTCTCTTTCTCCACCAGATGAGAAAGGGTATCCTCACTGATGACTGCACAACCGCACTGCAAGAGGAGTTGGTCGATGCCGTGGTTTACCTCAGCATCAGTGTGGTAAGGTCTGCCGCAGAGAACGATGATGGGCCAACCCTTGCTGCGTGCCTGTTCAATGATCAGCTGCCCCTGCTTGCGGATGGCCTGCCTGTATGAGGCAAGGCTTTCAAAACCAGCGCTGCAAGCAGAGCGGATTTCGCTTTTTGAAAGCTGGTAGCGCTTGCCGAGGATCTGATGCAGGCGTTTGGGCAGGAATACGGGGTCTGCAAGGCTCACATAGTCGGAGATGAAGCTGATGCTCTTGTTCGCAAGCTCAGCAATGTTGTGCTTGAGCACTTCAGGGTAGTAGGCAACCACGGGACAGTTGAAGTGATTGTCTCCTTTTCCTTCGTCGATATTGTAGCTGCTGCAAGGATAGAAGATTGCATCAACCTTTGCATCGATGAGCTCTTGGATGTGCCCATGCATCAGCTTGGCCGGGTAACAGATGGTGTCGCTGGGAATCGTGGATTGCCCATCAAGGTAAGTCTGTCGTGTGGAGCTTTTGCTTGTCACCACCTCAAAGCCAAGGGAGGAGAAGAAGGCATGCCAGAACGGAAGCTGCTCATAGAAGTTGAGCTGCAGAGGAAGACCGATGCTTCCCCTGTGCGCCCTGCTGTGTTTGAGCGAGGAGAGGTACTGTTGCTTGAATGCGTAGATGTTCAGATGCTCTGGGTTGCTGACAAACGTCTCAGGACGTACGATGCGGTCGCATTTGTTGCCGCTGATCAGCTTGCGTTCGCCGTCAAAGGTGTTGATCGTAAGCAAGCAGGAGTTGGTACATCCCTTGCAGTGTGTGGTCTTGGTTCGGTGGGAGAAGCTTTTCAATTGCTCCAAGGTGAGGGTGGTGCTGGCTTGAGGCTTCTGCTGATGCATCGTGCGTGCATGGAGTGCAGACCCATACGCACCCATGAGGCCTGCCTCATCAAGACGCACGACCTCACAACCCAATTCAAGCTCGAAGGAGCGGAGCACTGCATCATTGAGGAAGGTTCCTCCCTGCACCACGATGTTTTTTCCTAGCAGCGAGGGGTCGGTAGACCTGATGACCTTGTAGAGTGCATTCTTCACGACACTGATGGCAAGGCCTGCAAAGATGTCCTCAACGCTTGCACCGTCTTTCTGTGCTTGCTTGACAGAACTGTTCATGAAGACCGTACACCTGGAGCCGAGGTCGACCGGATACTTTGCATGTACGGCCAGTTGGGCCGCCTCTTTGGCAGAATAGCCCAAGGCATTGCTGAATGTCTGCAAAAAGGATCCGCAGCCTGAGGAGCAGGCTTCATTGAGGAAGATATCATCGATAGCCCTATCAGCAATCTTGAAACACTTGATGTCTTGCCCGCCTATGTCGATGATGAAGTCCACATCCGGCGAGAAGGATCGTGCACTTGTGTAGTGCGCCATGGTTTCCACCAGCGAATACTCAAAATCGAAGGCGTTCTTGATCAGCAGCTCCCCATATCCGGTGCTGCAGCTTTTGACCAGGTTGATGTGCGGATAGGAGCTGTAGAAGCTGGTCAGAAACTCATTGACTGCCTGGACCGGGTTGCCGTTGTTCTCTTGGTAGCGGGAATAGAGAAGCCTTCCCTCGGTATCGATGACACAGGCTTTTACCGTGGTGGAACCGGCATCGACACCGAGAAACGCTTCGCCCTGATAGTGGTTGGGATCACGCTTGGGTAACTGTGCTCTGGCGTGTCGCTCTACAAAAGCCCGATACTCCTCATCGCTGGTAAAGAGCGGGGGGATGGAGGTGAAGGCTTTTCCGATCTCATAGTGTTCAAGATGGGAAACCAATTCCTTGAGGTCCAGGCTTTGGTCGTTGGGGCTGAGTGCACTTCCCAGGGCAACATAGTAGAGTGAGTTGGAAGGACAGATGCCTTCGATGCCAAGGATTTGGTCAAAGGCCAGGCGAAGCTGGGAGAGGAAGGTGAGCGGCCCGCCGAGATAGACCACTTGCCCTGTGATGGGTCGCCCCTGGGCTAGGCCTGCAATGGTTTGGTTCACCACTGAATGCAAGACAGAAAGGGCTATGTCAGCCTTCTCAGCCCCCTGGTTGAGCAGTGGCTGCACATCAGTCTTTGCGAATACCCCGCACCTCGATGCAATGTGGTAGTGTTGTTTCGCATGTTTTGCAAGATCGTCGATCTCATCCTGGTTTACTTTGAGCAAGCTTGCCATCTGGTCGATGAAAGACCCTGTACCGCCAGCACATGTCCCATTCATCCTCACTTCCATCGCGCCCTTGAGGAAGAGTATCTTCGCATCCTCTCCCCCGAGTTCTATGACAACATCGGAAGAGGGGAGGAAATGGTTGACGGCGATACGGGTGGCATAGACTTCCTGTACGAAGGGCAGGTTGAGGTTCTGGGCAAGGCCGAGTCCTGCCGATCCGGAGACAGAAAGCAACACAGGACGGTCGGAAAATCGATCGAGCAAAACTGAGAGCATCAACACTGCAGTCTGCGAGATCTGCGAAAAGTGTCTGCGATACTCTGTATGGACCACGTTGAGCGTATCATCAAGCACAACGCATTTCATGGTAGTGGAGCCAACATCCAAGCCGATTCTCACCGTGAAGCCTCCGATTCACCAAACCATAGCCAATTTACCGATGAAGGTACAGCAAGCATTCCTTGCATTTATACATTATTAGCAAAAATGTCTATAAACGTAGCTGTCCATCAGGGCCGAAGTCAAACACTTCAGTGTTTGCGACCGCCTCATCAAGCAAAGCTTCGATACCCATTGCATGATAGTGCTCAGTGACGATGTTCTTGTCCGGCCTCACCAACGGATGGCGGGGACTGAATATGACGCAGCAGTCCTCATAGGGAAGGATGGACGTCTCATAGGTGCCGATCTTCTTGGCAAGGTCCATGATCTCCTGCTTGTCCATACCAACCAAGGGGCGCATCACCACCTGATCGCTCATGCTATCAGTGAAGGAGAGGCTTTCCAATGTCTGGCTTGCGACCTGGCTCATCGCCTCTCCGGTTACGATGCACAGGCCTTCCTGCTGCACCGAGATTTTGTTGGCGACCTTCATCATGGAGGCACGGAACATGAGCGTGGTCTCATCCTCCGGACTATGCTGCTTGATCCACAGCTGGGCTTCGGTGAAGGGAACCACATGCAGCCTGGTCCCCTGAAGGTAGGGGGCCAAGAGGCTTGCCAGTGTCTTGACCTTCTCCAGGGCCTGGTCGCTGGTATAGGGATAGGCATGGAAGTAGATGCACT
>JAAYQY010000268.1 GCA_012519125.1 Spirochaetales bacterium | reverse complement strand
GATGGCCGCAGTATTGGAAGCAACCACCGCATTGAACTGGAGGATGCGAAAGCCATGGAGGGGTAGCTGGGCCAAACTGTGCTGAACCAAGAGCCTGCCCACCCCCCTTCCCCAGCTAGCTTGGCTTACTGCATAGGAAGCGTTGGCAATGTGGCCAACCCTCCCGACATTGTTGGGATGGAGGATGTACAAACCCAGGACTTCTTTTTGGTCAACGGCAACTGCACAGAAGGTTTGGGAAGCAAAGAAACGCTCTCCTAGTTGGTAATCGAGCAGATCTGTTTGGGGAAAGGCGTTGCCCTTCCCTACCACCTCATTCCAGATGGAAATCATCCGATCCAAATCCTTGCTTTGGTATTCCCGTACATCCATGCATGCAGTCTAGCACACCAAGCCTTGCCTTGCATCGGCAGTTTGCGGTAGGCTTTCGGCACGTAGCGCTGGGAGGCCTTTGTATGTCGCATTGCACCGTATTCTGCACCTATCCTCTTGCCAAGACCTTGTCAGGTCTTGTCCTTCCCTCCTGTATTGGAAGGTGTGTGATTTCCCCTGCACAAGAAGAGACGCTACAGGCAGAAACACTGTGTGAAACCAATGCCCTGTTTTCCCTGACCAAGGAACAAGAGAAGCAAGCCATGCTTGCTTCCTCTTCAGATTTCCATCTTGATGAGAAGGGAAGGCTGAGCTTTTTGTGCAAGCTGGACAGCTCTGAAAATCCGTTGCAAACCCTGTACTTTCATACCACAGAGGATGCACTGGCTTTCATCGCCGAGTATCCAGAGCCCCAGAAGCAGATCCCTCTCCTGATCGAAGCGTATGCCTCCCTGCTCAAGGAGGGCAAGCTGGTGGCTTTCCCCACCGAGACCGTCTACGGTCTGGGTGCCGATGCCACCAATGAGGAAGCAGTCAAGCGCATCTTCTCAGCAAAGCAAAGACCCTTCTTCGACCCTCTGATCGTCCATATTGCTGACCTCTCCCAACTGGATGGCTTGGCCAAGGATGTCAGTGAGCAAGCCTATACGCTGATGAGAACGTTTTGGCCGGGCCCGCTTACCTTGGTGCTGAAAAAGAGTGGGAATGTGCCTTCCCTCGTGACAGCCGGCAGTGAAACCGTAGCCGTTCGTATGCCTGCAAATGCTCTTGCACTCAGCCTGATCAAGGCAAGCGGGATTCCTATTGCAGCCCCCAGCGCAAACCGCTTCGGCTACACCAGCCCCACTACCGCAGCTCATGTGAAAGAACAGCTGGGGGACAGGATAGAGGCAATACTTGATGGAGGTGCTTGTACCGTGGGCATTGAGTCAACCGTACTGAGCCTCTGCACTGAAGTACCCACCATCCTCAGACCGGGAAAGATAGGCATCGACGAGTTGATTCCAATTTTGGGTAATGTGAAAATTGCTCAGAAAGCAGGCCCTACCGACACTACCCTGCCCAGCCCGGGACTTCTGGACAGCCACTATGCCCCCACCACCCCGTTCTATCTTGTGGACGATGTCTCCCTCTATCAGGACCGCAGTGATGTCGGAGTCATCCTAGTGGAGAAAAGCTCTGTCCCCTTCAAGGGACCGGTTGTCACCATCAGCGAAACCGATGATGCAGAGGAAGTGGCCCGACGCCTCTACTGGGCTATCAGGCACCTGGACAGCATGCATCTTACCTGCATGGTGGGTTCCTTGATGGAAGAGCGAGGCATCGGGGTGGCGATCAACAACCGACTGCGCAAGGCTGCCACCAAAGCTTGACGATTTTTCCTTGCCAATAGTGACAGCGGCGTCTACACTTCTCCTACCATGGATGAGCTTACCGCACAACGATTGGAACGACTGAACCACCTGCAGGGAACCGACCCTGGTTTCTTTGTGCTTGCAGCCCATTCATTCATCGAGGCATCGTTGAGGGAGCGCTACTCCATGGAGGACCTGCAGTGCAGCTTTGCTACGCTGCTCAGCCAGTTTCTTGAAGAAATCACCAGTGAAGCTACCGAATATCTGAAAGAAGTCCCTGCGCTGAAACAACTCAAGTTCTCACATATCCAAGCCAATGAGGTACGCCACCGGTTCCGCTTCTCATCCGTTGAGGAAGCTCGTGCTGCCACCTTTCATCTTTTGCACTTCTGTCGACTTGCAAAGCTTGGAACTGAGAAGCAATTGGAGCAACTCTCAGCCTACCTCAAGGCCTGGGAGAGTACGG
>JAAYQY010000023.1 GCA_012519125.1 Spirochaetales bacterium | reverse complement strand
CAGTTGGCCATGGGGAATCTGCTGACGGACAAGTACAGCGAAGGGTATGCGTATCACCGCTTCTATGCCGGATGCGACAATGTCGACTTCATTGAAGCACTTGCATGCGATTATGCTTGTAAGCTGTTCGGCGCAGAACATGCCTATGTCCAACCGCATAGTGGTGCTGATGCCAATCTTGTCGCCTACTGGGCAATCCTCAATGCCCGCGTGCAGGTGCCCTTGCTCGCTGAGCTCGGCATCACCAATCCCAGTGAAATGAGTCGGGAAATGTGGAACCAGGTTCGTGAGAAACTGGGAAACCAAAGAATTCTCGGCCTTGATTACTACTCAGGCGGACACTTGACCCATGGATACCGCCAGAACGTCTCCTCCCAGATGTTTGATGCCTACTCCTACTCAGTCGATGAGAAGAGCGGGTATCTTGATTATGATGAGATCGAGCGGTTGGCACATGAAATTCGTCCTTTGATCCTGCTGGCCGGCTACAGTGCTTACCCACGCAAGATTGACTTCAAGCGCATGGCCGATATTGCCCATAGCGTGGGTGCTGTGTTCATGGTGGATATGGCTCACTTTGCTGGTCTTGTGGCAGGCAAGGTGTTCACTGATGAGTACAATCCTGTGTTGTGGGCTGACGTGGTCACCACAACCACTCACAAGACACTGCGTGGTCCCCGTGGTGGTATGGTCCTGTGCAAGCAGGAGTTTGCCGAGAGTGTTGACAAGGGGTGTCCCTTGGTCATCGGAGGCCCGCTTCCCCACGTCATGGCTGCCAAGGCGATTGCGTTCAAGGAGGCCCTCGATCCCTCATTCTCCGACTATGCACAACGCATCGTGAAAAACTCTGCTGCATTGGCGAAAGCCTGTATTGCTGAGGGCATCACCGTCGCCACCGGTGGGACGGACAACCATCTGATGCTGCTTGATGTCCGCTCCTTCGGCCTGAACGGTCGGCAGGCAGAAAGTGCTCTGCGTGAGTGTGGGGTGACGCTCAACCGCAATGCGCTTCCCTTCGATCCCAATGGGCCCTGGTACACCAGCGGGCTGCGCATTGGTACTCCTGCAGTGACCACTTTGGGTATGGAAGAAGAGCAGATGGCAGAGATTGCCTCCATCATTGCCCTTGTTCTCAAGCACACCAAGCCGGTTGTGCTGACCAAAGGCGAGAAGGCAGGTCAGCTGAGCAAGGCAAAGGCTGTGACGGAAGAGTCGGTGAAACAAGAGGCGCAAAAGCGAGTGCTTTCCTTGCTTGATGGGTTCAAGCTCTATCCTGAGTTGGATTTAGCGTTCCTTAGCCAGTACTTTCCACTCGACAACAGCACAAGGTGATGGTAGCATTGACGTTGGTTGGAGGTCCAGGATGAGTAAGATAATGCAGGATTTGCGCTATAGCAAGGATCATGAATGGGTCCGGATTGAAGGTGAGAAGGCCTATGTGGGAATCACCGACCATGCGCAGCATGAACTGGGTGAAATTGTCTTTGTTGAGTTGCCCCCTCTTGGGGAGCGGTACAGCAAAGGAGAGGAGATTTCCACCGTCGAAAGTGTCAAGGCTGCATCGGCCATCCTGAATCCTGTGGAAGGGAAGGTCCTTGAGGCTAACGAAGAACTTGATGGGTCACCGGAGCTGATCAATGAGGATTGCTACGCTCATCATTTGTATGTCCTCACAGACTGCAAACTGGATGACTACCATGCTCTTCTGGATGCCAAAGGCTACGAAGCCTTTCTGAATTCGCTTTGATCGTCAGCAGATGCCGCCGTGATGGCGGCATTGCTTTGTCCGTATACCGGAGGTAACCATGGTATATCCCTATATTCCCCATACCGATGAGGATCGCAACATGATGCTGTCCGCAATCGGCCTAAAGTCGCTTGACCAGCTCTTTGAGGTGCTTGGTGAGGAGCTGCAGCTATCCGATTCTGTTCCTATCAGCCATGGGAGAACGGAGGATGAAGTCCAGCGGATGATTGATTCCATCGCTTCGCGAAATGTGCGGGGAATCCCGTTCCTTGGCTGTGGTTGCTACGACCATATCATTCCTTCCACGGTGAAGGCTCTCTCTTCCCTTCCTTCTTTTGTCACTGCCTACACTCCGTATCAAGCGGAGATGAGCCAAGGGCTCTTGCAGGCAATCTATGAATTCCAGAGCATGATTTGTGAAATAACCGGCTTGGATGTGGCGAATGCTTCCCTCTATGATGGATCACATGCCGCAAGTGAAGCAGCCAGTCTGATGGTGGCAGCCAAACGCAAGTCTTCGACGGTTCTTGTCTCCTGTACCATCCATCCTTTCATTTTGGCAGTGCTCACCACATGGGCAAAGGGAACAGATCGAGCAATTAGGATTTTACAAGAGAAGGAAGGGGTGGTCGACCTCTCCTCCCTTGATGCAGAACTCGACGAAACCTGTGCCGGGCTCATCGTACAGAGTCCGAATCGGTATGGATTGTTGGAGGATTACGATGCAGTTGCCGACACGGTTCATACCCATGGGTGCCTGCTTGCCATCCTCAGTGATCCCCTTTCTCTCGCCATCCAGAAGAGTCCGGCAGAGTGGGGTGCCGATATCGCAATCGGAGACACCCAATCCCTTGGGTTGCCTTTGGCTTTCGGAGGTCCTTCCTGTGGGTACATGGCGGTAACCGAGAGTCTGATGCGCCGCATCCCCGGTCGTATCGTGGGCGCTACCACCGATGCGAAGGGCAGGAGAGGGTTTACCCTCACCCTGCAAGCGCGTGAACAGCACATCAAACGTGAGCGTGCGACCAGCAATGTATGTTCCAATCAGGCGCTTGCAGCACTGATGACTACCATTCATCTCTCTTCTTTGGGGTGGGGAGGTATGGTGGAAGCTGCCAACCAAAGCTATGCCAAGGCGCATTATCTGGCCTACCACCTTGCCCAGCTACCGGGTGTCACCCTTATTTGGGACAAGCCTTTCTGGTGCGAATTTCCTTTGGTGTTCTCCGATGCAAAGAGGATGCGTAAGTTCTTGCAGGAACTGCGCAACGAAGGAATTTTTGCAGGCGTCAGGCTTGCAGCCTTGACGAGACAGGCCAAGGATGAGCTGGTTCTGCTCGTGGCAGTAACCGAGAAGCGCAGCCGCGAAGAGCTTGAGCTCTATCTGGCAGCTGCACGGAGGGTGATGAAATGAGTGAGCCATTGTTGATAGATATGTCGAAGCTGGGTAGAAAGGCCTACTGTTTACCTCCTCTCGACCTTCCCCGTGGATTTGACCAGGCGTTGCCTTCGCTTCCTGCTTCTTTGAGCAGGCAGAATGCTGCACGACTTCCCGAGGTGGCGGAGCTTGATGTGGTGCGGCATTTCACTCGCTTGTCCAACCTCGTGCATGGGGTGGACAATGGGATGTATCCTCTCGGATCCTGTACCATGAAATACAACCCCAAACTTGCCGAGCATATTGCAGGCATGAGCGAGTTTACCCAGATACACCCCTTACAGGATATCTCCACTGTCCAAGGCAGCCTATCGGTCATGTACAACTTGCTGGAAGACCTCTCTTCCATAACCGGCATGAGCTGGGGGACACTCCAACCTTGTGCAGGGGCCCATGGTGAGTACACAGGTCTCAAGATGATCCGCGCCTATTTTCTCAAGCAGGGAGAGAGCAAGAGAAACAAGGTCCTGATACCGGTCAGTGCACACGGTACCAATCCAGCAAGTGCTGCAGTGAATGGGTTTGATGTGGTTCCCATCGCCAGTGATGAACGTGGACTTGTTGATTTGGAGGACCTTGCTTCCAAGCTGGATGATTCGGTTGCAGCCTTGATGCTGACAAACCCCAACACCCTCGGGCTTTTTGAGCAGGACATCCTGGTAATTTCCCGCATGGTGCATGACGCAGGTGCTCTGCTCTACTACGATGGGGCAAACCTGAATGCCATCCTGGGGATGGCTACCCCAGGAGACATGGGCTTTGATGTCCTGCACCTCAATCTGCACAAGACCTTCTCCACCCCTCACGGTGGAGGGGGGCCGGGCAGCGGACCTGTCATGGTGAACAGCACCCTCAGGCCTTTCTTGCCCAAGCCTGATATCGAGCTGACTGACAGCGGGTATGTGTATCAGTGGGATAATGAGGAGTCGATCGGGAAAGTGAGTATGTTCTGGGGGAACTTCCTGGTCCTGCTCAGGGCGTATGTCTATATCCTGAGAATGGGCAGTGAAGGGCTCAGAGCGGCAAGCCGCCATGCTG
>JAAYQY010000267.1 GCA_012519125.1 Spirochaetales bacterium | reverse complement strand
TCTCGAAATCATTCTTCATGATCGAGTAGGTATGGATCTCCCCACTCATCTCCTGGCTGAGGCTGGAGGTGCAGGTGCGCTTCTCCAGCTCCTCAATTTCCCGGTTGATCTCCACGAGCAGGGTGCTGGTGATATCCCTGCTGGTGATCATGCCCACCAACTCCTTATGCCGATTGAGCACCGGGAAACGGTGGTAACTGAAACGGTCGAAGTAACTGATGGCAAACGAGATGGGCATGTCATCCTCAAGGACGATGAGGTTGCGGGTCATGTGCTCCTGCGCGGTCTCCTCAATATAGCCCTTATCGAGTGCTTGGATGATGTCATCCATACTCACGATCCCAATGAGCCGCTTTCCCACGACGATGGGTAGGCCTGTAACCTGCTTCTCACGCATGATGTACTGGATCTGCCTGAGTTTGGTCTCCTTGGTTGCAGTCACCAGATCGGTTGTCATCACGTCCTTCACTTTCAGACGGTAGATGAGCTCAAGGATGACATTAGGCGAGGTATAGGTATTGATAGGTATCTCTTGCATGGGATGAGTATACAACAGCTTGGCAAGAGTGCAAAGAAACTCTGTTCTCTTTCTTGATGCCGGACAGCTGAATTTTTGCTATATTGGAAGGGTATGGAAGATGTTTTGCATGTGGCACTCATTCATGAGGAGCCTGATTTTCTGGTTGTTGACAAGCCTTCGGGGCTGCCGACCGTCCCGTTGAAGGACGATCCAAAGGAGAAAGCCACCTTGCTCTCTCTCGTTGGAAGGATGTATCCCGAAGTGCTTTCGGTAGAGGGTGCGAATGCCTGGGAAGGCGGAGTGCTGCACCGACTCGACACAGCCACCAGTGGCTTGGTGGTCATCGCCCGAAATCGGGAGGTGTATGCTTCATTGCAAGCTATCGGGAAGGCGGAACTCTTTCTCAAGGAGTACCAGGCCCAGTCCTCACACCATCAAGAGCCGTTGCTGCCCGGGTTTCCCCCCTATCCCTATGAAGATCCTGTAGCATGCGGAGGCAGGGAAGTGTCTGTGGGAAGCCTCTTCAGGCGGTACGGTGAAAACCGATCCCAGGTACGCCCGGTAGTGGCAGACAGCCCCAAACACCTGCTGGACAAGACCAGCGGAACATGGTATCTGACAAGGGTTGGGTACAGCGGCAGAGAAGACAAAGACGCACATCTTTTTACCTGTAGGCTTACCTCCGGGTTCAGGCATCAGGTACGTGTCCACATGGCATGGAGCGGCTGGCCGCTCGATGGGGACACCGTCTATCAGGGAAAGGCAGCTGATCGGCTTGGCCTTCGGGCTGTGGCAGTGGAGTTTCCCCATCCCACAACCGGACGACCATTCGAAATCCGGTTGGAACAGTAAGATACAAGGAGCAAGAGAAAATGGCAGATCCCAGAGAAGAGAAGCTGGCAAAGCTTTTGGTACAGCATTCGGTTCAACTGCAAAAAGGTGAATCCTGTTTGATCAACGCAGTGGACATTCCCATAACCATGACAGAGGCCTTGGTAAGGGCTGTCTACGATGCAGGTGGCTATCCTGTGGTGAACCTGTGGAACCAGCGCCTGGAGCGGGTGATGTGTGAGCAGGCAACCAAGGAATCACTGCAAAAGTGGGCAGATGTGGATACGTATCGCATGAAGCAAATGGACGCCTTCATCGGAATCAGGGGCATCGCAAATGTGCGGGAACTCTCCACCATTCCTGAGAAGTCGAATTTGGCCAGCACCTACTACAATATCCCGGTTCATATGAAAACCCGCCTTCCACACACCAAGTGGGTGGTGCTTCGCTATCCCACCGAAGTCTTTGCCATGCAGGCAAACCAAGGAACTGTTGAGTTCGAGGATTTCTTCTATAAGGTTTGCACCGAGGTTGACTACCTGGCCATGGCTGAAGCGATGGCTGAGGCAAAGAAATTCCTGGATACAGTGGACAAGGTGCACATCAAGGCAAAGGGTACGGACCTTACGTTCTCAGTGAAGGGCATGGGATGGATTCCCTGCGCAGGCAGGATGAACATCCCCGATGGGGAGATCTACAGTTGCCCGGTGAAGGACTCGGTGAACGGGACCATTACCTACAATACCGAGAGCACCTACCATGGGCACTGTTTCAAGGATGTGAGCTTCACCTTCAAGGACGGAAAGATCATCGAGGCCCACAGTGATGATGATGCGCTGCTCAATGAGATCCTTGATATTGATGAGGGAGCACGGTACATCGGCGAGTTCGCCCTCGGTTGCAATCCAGGCATCCTCAAGCCGATGGACAACACGCTGTTTGACGAGAAGATTTTCGGATCGATCCACTTCACCCCTGGCAATGCCTACGACGATTGTGACAACACCAATCGCTCAGCAGTGCATTGGGATCTTGTGCAGATCCAAAGACCCGAATATGGCGGGGGAGAGATGTACTTTGATGGTGAATTGGTCCGTAAAGACGGCCTTTTCGTTCACCCGAGACTTACCTGTCTCAATCTTTCTCTGTAGAAGTGCTTGACCAAGAAGCCTCTCTTCGGTACAACATAGGTTAATCAAAGGCGATGCGGAGCAATCTGCATCGCCTTTCTTCTGTTCGGAGCCCGTTGGGCTCCTCGTACAACGGTGTACGGTGGTTGAATCCATCGTGCACCATTTTTTTTGCGGGAGGGGTAGGTATGTACTCATCGGTAGACACCTTGTGGGTCTTGCTCGGCGCGGTGTTGGTCTTCTTCATGCAGGCAGGTTTTGCCATGGTCGAAACGGGGTTCACCCGGGCAAAGAATGCAGGAAACATCATCATGAAGAACTTGATGGACTTCTGTCTCGGCAGTGCGGTTTTCTGGATCCTTGGCTTTGGCCTCATGTTTGGCGTGGGAGCTGAGGGACAAACCAACCCCTTCGTTGGGTTTGTCGACTTCTTTGTCCAAAGAGAGTATGGTTCTTCCTTTCCCACCCCTGCCTTTCTGATTTTCCAGACGGTATTCTGTGCCACTGCAGCAACGATTGTCAGTGGAGCCATGGCAGAACGGACCAAGTTCATCTCCTACTGCCTCTATTCGGTTGTCATCAGTGCTCTCGTCTATCCGATCAGCGGGCACTGGATCTGGGGCGGCGGTTGGCTCAGCTCCCTCGGTTTTCACGATTTTGCCGGTTCCACCGCAGTGCATATGGTAGGCGGTGTGGCTGCCTTCTGGGGTGCAAAGCGCATAGGAGTGAGGATAGGCAAGTATGACGAGAATGGGAAGGCAAGGGCAATTCCCGGTCACAGCCTCACCCTGGGCGCTCTTGGGGTGTTCATCCTCTGGTTCTGCTGGTTTGGCTTCAATGGGGGCTCCACGGTGAGCCTCACCGGTGATGACACCATTGTCAGTGCGGCCTCAATTTTTGTGACCACCAACCTTGCAGCAGCTTTCGCCGCTATTGCGACCATGCTCTATACCTGGATTCGCTACAAGAAGCCAGATGTATCGATGACGCTCAACGGTGCCTTGGCCGGCTTGGTCGGCATAACCGCCGGCTGTGATGCGGTCACTCCCATGGGAGCCGCAGCCATCGGGCTCATCTGTGGTGTTATGGTTGTGATATCGGTGGAATTTTTCGAAAAGGTGGCAAGAATCGACGACCCGGTCGGAGCCATCTCAGTGCATGGTATCTGTGGTGCGTTGGGTACCCTGCTGGTAGGTTTGTTTGCCCAAGAGGGTGGGCTCTTCTATGGTGGAGGCTTCTCACTGCTCGGAATTCAGAGTCTCGGGGTTGCCTCAGTGGTGCTGTGGGTATCCGTCACCATGTCCTTGCTTTTTCTGCTTATCGAGAAGACGGTGGGATTGCGTGTCTCAAGAGCCGAGGAGGTCGCCGGGCTCGACCTTGAGGAGCACGGTATCATCTCCTCCTATGCAGACTTCATGCCTGCAGTACCCTCTGTGCTTGGTTCTGTTTCCGCCTCAGCAGAGCAGGCCATTCCGGTAGTGCATGTTCCTCCCCAGAAGACACCCAGTAGGCAGGCACCGATGACAAAGATTGTCATCGTGAGCCGGCAAAGCAAGTTCAACGAGCTCAAGCATGCTCTCAACGAAATTGGTGTCATGGGTCTGACGGTAACCCAAGTGATGGGCTGCGGAATGCAGAAGGGCAACAAGGAGTACTACCGCGGGGTGCCTGTCTCCATGACCTTGCTTCCGAAGATGCAGGTGGAGACGGTGGTCAGCAAGGTGCCGGTGCGCGCTGTCATCGAGGCTGCAAAGAAAGCACTCTATACCGGGCACATCGGGGACGGAAAGATCTTCGTCTACACGGTCGACAACGTCATCAAGGTCCGTACCGGAGAGGAGGGCTATGATGCCCTTCAGGACGAAATCATCAGTGAATAACTACTAGCAAAACAGGACGTGCATCGTCTTCGATGTGCGTCCTGTTTTTTCTCTTTCATCTTTGCTGTGTTTTCGTTTACGCTTTTTCTCTCGTATCTTTCGTTCTCAGCGTTCCACGTTGAAGACGATGGTACGGTTCTTGTACACAATGATGCGGCTTTCCAGATGTGCTTGCACGGCTTTTGCCAATACACGCCGTTCCACATCCTTTCCTACATCCCGCAATCCATCGGGGCTGAGCTCATGATTGACCCTGACCACATCCTGGTCGATGATCGGGCCTTGGTCGAGATCCTCACTTGCATAGTGAGCGGTAGCACCGATCATCTTCACCCCGCGCTCATATGCTCTGCGGTAAGGATTTGCTCCTTGGAAAGCAGGCAAGAATCCATGATGGATGTTGATGATCTTGTCCTGCCACTCTTTGGTGAACTCTGCAGAGAGGATCTGCATGTAACGCGCAAGCACCACCAAATCGATATCGAAGCGCTTGAGCAGCGTGCGAACCTTCGCTTCCTGTTCCGCTTTGGTCTCGGAGGTGACCGGAAGGTAGTAGAAGGGGATGCGGAATTGGTTTGCGATCACCTCAAGGTCCGGATGGTTGCTGATGATCAGGCTGATCTCACACTTCAGATCGCCTTCATTCTTTCTGGCGATCAGGTCGTAGAGACAGTGGCTGGTTTTGCTGACCATGATGGCAACACGGGCATTGTAGTCACTGTAGTGGCACTCCCAGCTGAGATTGTAGGAACGGGCAAATTCACCGAAATCTTCCTCCAGTTCCTTGCGGGTTGTCTTGAGGTCATCCATATCGAGCTCAATGCGCATGAAGTAGCGACCCTCGATGTTGTCAGTATGCTGCTGGCAGTGCAGGATGTTGTAGCTTCGGTTGTAAAACCAGGTCGAGGTGGCGCTGAGTATACCCTTGCGGTCCTCACACTGGATGAGGAAAATGATTTTCTTCTGATTGCTTGCCATGAATGGTGCCCCTATTCCAGATTGGTGATCTCTACGGTATCTGTCTCTTCGCCCAGGACAATCTCAACCTTGCGTTTGGCCTCTTCCAAGGCTTTTTCCAGCTCCTTGGCGAGGCGCATTCCTTCCTCAAAGAGCGCAAGGCTCTGTTCAAGGGTGATGTCCGAAGCGTTGAGCTTCTGGGCTATCTCCTCAATCCTGGAGACATCGGTTTCAAAACTCATGATTACTCCTCCACGACAGCCTTGCGGCTTCCATCGGTGAATCTTAGAGAAAGCTTGGTGCCTATGGGAGCCTGCTTTGCACTTCGGACAAGCCGCTCTTCACTATCCTGCACCACGCAATAGCCCCGCGCCAGTATAGCAAGGGGTGAGAGGGCTTGCAACTCTCTGTGGGCCGTATGCAGGCGTGACGCAGAGAGAACCAGCAGATGTTTCATGCTGGTGGCAAGATTCTGGGTTGCATTGGCAAGAAGGTACTCCTTGCCACCAATGATCGCTTCCATCCGTTTCCCTCCGATCACACGGTCATGGCTCTTCAGGCGTTGCTGGGCGATAAGCAGTTTCGTCTGCATCGAGCGAGCTACCTGCTGCTTGAGCGCTTTGGCTTGCTGGTGAAGATCAAGATAGCCCTGGCTCACCAATTCGGCTGCTGCAGACGGGGTGGGAGCCCTGAGGTCTGCCACAAAGTCGCTCAGTGCCCAGTCTATCTCATGGCCGACTGCGCTGATCACCGGGATGTGGGAGTCATGGATCGCCTCGAGCACGCACTCCTCAGAAAATGGCAGAAGGTCTTCAAGAGAGCCTCCTCCTCTTCCGACGATCAGAATGTCGCACAAGAGAAGTTCGTTTGCTTGTCTGATTCTGTTGGAAATGGTTTGGGCGGCGGTGGTTCCCTGGACAACAGCAGGAAGTACCAGGATGTCCAGCATCGGGGCTCTTCTGGCGGTGATGTTCAGGATATCTTGCAAAGCGGCTCCCCCTGCACTGGTGACCACCCCTACGCGTTTGGGATAGCGGGGGATCGGCTGCTTGAGCTGTGGTGCGAAATAGCCCTTGCTCTCATACAGGCGTTTTCGCATCTGCAGCAAGATCAAAAGCTCGCCAAGACCGGCTTTCTCCATGGTATCGCACTTGATCTGATAGGTGCCTCTGGCAGCGTAGACATCCAAGCTTCCTGTCACGACCACCTGATCACCCTCTTTCGGGGTAAAATCAACTTTCCATGTAGAACCCTTGAACATCACGGCACTGATGGCACTATTGCTGTCCTTGAGGGTGAAAAACCAGTGCCCGGTTGAAGTAGGGCGGAAGTTGGAGATCTCTCCACTCACCTTGAGCCCATAGAACCCTTCCTCAAGGGTCTTTTTGATGAGGCTGGTAAGCTCGCTGACAGTCAATTCAGTGTTGAGAAGCTCAGCCATGGGGAGCTTCCTTCTTCTCCTTTCGCTTCTTGAGCATGTGCATCTGGTTGAGAATGCCTACAAAAGAGAGGAGGGAGGCAAGAATAAAAAAGAGAGTGAAGCCGAGGTACCAGAACCGGGAAAGGAGATAGGCAACCAAGAGCGAACCGATGATGGCGCTCTCAGTGGCCATGTACGATTCGAAGCGCGCGAGACAGAAGGAAAGAATGATAACCCCCAGGACACTGCTGATGATAAGGCTTGCCTTCAGCGGAAGCAGGGTGAGTGTCAGAAGAAAGAGGATGAGAGCCATGCTCAAGGCCGTGAAGATTGCAACCACCATCTCCAAAATCTTTCCTTTCCTGCGGGCAAGGAAGAAGAGCAGCAGACCCCCGAAGGCGAAAGAGAGGAGATGGATGAGTACCGCCTGATACTCCTGTTGGGGAAAGACAAGAGCCCAGAGAGACGGCAGAGCATGCTCAGAACCAAGGGCTGCCACAAGGCCTGCTCTATCACGTAGCAGCAATGAGAGCGTCACGAACACCAGCGATCCGGAGAGTACACTGCGAAGGCTCACCAGCAAGGTTTTGATGAGGTATCCATAGAAACAGAGAAAGAAGCCTGCAAGCAGGCCTAAGAGCATAAGAGGGGCACTGATGGTGGCTATTTCACTTTGCATGCTGAATCCTTGGTTACGGAAAAAAAAAGAGACAGCCGTCTGTGCTGTCTCTCAACCTTGGCGGTTGTCTTACTCCTGGATGATAGCTGCAGTCGGGCAGACATCGGCACAAGTGCCGCAATCGATGCAAGCATTCGCGTCGATTACATAGATATCGCCTTCAGAGATAGCACCAGTGGGGCACTCGGGCTGGCAAGTTCCACAAGCCACGCAAGCGTCAGTGATTTTGTAAGCCATGATGATTGACTCCTTACTTCGTTTTCGTTGCTTCTGACTATATACCGCCTTCGCCTCCAAGTCAAGGAATATGAAAAATCTGTACTGAAAGTTTACAATTAGAGTAATAAAGTAACCAAAAGCAAAGAATAGCAAATGAAATGTAAGTGCTGTTTTTGACAAAGCCTATTTCTTGTAGTATCGCACGAATTCCTTTGCTGCAATAGGATTGTACACTACTTGTATTGAACTGGCGGATTTCATCCGAAGGGTCTATCCTTACGTACGTGGCGAAGTCTGGGGAGCTGGTACGTTTCCCAAGTAGCCTGGGGCCCTCTCTGGTGGAGGGCCTTATTCTTTGGCGTGGGTGAGGTTGAGGTATTTGTTGGAAAGCGTACCCACAGGACAGACTGCACACCAGATCCTTGGGCGGTAGATGCGAGAGAGCACCACGGCAATGATGGTGGTGGAGAGCATCATTGAATAGAAACGGTAGGAGAGATGCATGAGAAATGCTGGCGCTTCGATGCTGATCACTTGGGGAAGCGGGAAGAGAGGGAAGGCAATGAAGAGACGGATGTATGCCATCGCTTCCATCCGGTGCAGGGCAACTTGAATCGTCGAACCGGTGATGAAGAGCAGATTCAACCCAAAATACCAGAGCATGAATGATTTGAGTTTGCCGTTGGTGATGAAGGCGGGGTTCTTTCTCCAATCATGTTTCTTTCCGACTTGGTCAATCAGACTTGCACGGGGGCAGTAGTGTTGGCACCAGACTTTCTTCTTTGCCTTTGCGAGCAAGATGAAGGGGATGGTCATGCACAGCAGTGCGAGGTTTGCCGTAAGGATGGAGACAAAACCGAGAGCAAAGTAGGTGAGGGTAAGGAAGAAGAGGCCTGCTACCAGACCAGATCTTTTCGTGCTCATACGCCTATTTTCTCCATACGAAGCGCGCCTGGCATGCAGGAACGACTGCATCTTCCGCAGTTGGTGCACAGTTTCCTGTCAACCGAGGGAACCTTATATCCCTTCTGTTTCAGAGCTCCAGTAGGGCAGGCCTGCACCGAGGGACACTTGTGGTTCTGGGGACAACGACCAGTATGAATAACCAGTTTTTTGGGTACGGGGGGCTTTTTGCTGATGCCAAACCATGCTGCGATATTCCAAGCCATCACGATTCTCCTTAGGTTTTTGATACGGTAGCGGAAAAGGATGATTGTGTCAAATGATTGTTACTAGCAATAGTTGTGTATGGCAAGGTAAGAAAGAGTGCCTTGCTTCTCAAACTCGCTTGGTTATATAGTCATGGGGTGGAGGATCCTGCATTGAAAAAGCTTGTTCTGGCAGAAAAGCCGAGTGTTGGAAGAGAGTTGGCCCGCGTCCTGAAGTGCTGGAAACGGGAAACCGGATATCTGGAAGGGGATGAGTACATCGTCACTTGGGCCCTGGGGCATCTGGTGGAACTGGCTGAACCAGCTGCATACAGCGACCGATATCGAAGATGGTCCCTCTCCGATCTTCCCATGTTGCCTGCCGAGCTCAAGCAGGAAGTGATCGAGCAGAGCAAGGACCAGTTTGCCATCGTCTCTTCGCTTCTGAATCGAGCCGATGTGGAGAGCTTGGTCATCGCCACCGATGCAGGAAGGGAAGGGGAGCTGGTAGCCCGCTGGATCATGAAAATGGCAAACTATACCGGAGAGGCGAAACGACTGTGGATCAGCAGTCAGACCGAAGGTGCAATCAAGGAAGGGTTCGCAAACCTCAGGGATGCCAAGCTTTATGAACACCTCTATGAGGCAGCCCAGAGCAGGGCGGCAGCTGACTGGTATGTCGGGATGAACGTCACCCGTGCCCTGACCTGCCACTATGATGCCAAGCTTTCAGCGGGTAGGGTGCAAACCCCAACGCTTGCCTTGATGACCATGAGAGAGGATGAGATCGAAGCGTTCAGCGGACAATTCTACTGGACCCTCAAGGCAGATTTCTCCACCTTCAGTGCCTCCTACTATCCCAGCGAAGATTCAATTCGCATCACCAGTGAGGATGAGGCCACCCGTCTTGAAACACTTTTGGTTGGCAAGAAAGGCAAGATTGTCAGTGTTCAGACTGCAGAACGCAGTGAACAGCCTCCCTTGGCGTATGACCTCACCGAATTGCAGCGTGATGCGAACAACCTCCTTGATTTCAGTGCCAAGGAGACCTTGGATACCCTGCAGTCGCTCTATGAACAGCACAAGATCGTAACCTATCCCCGCACCGACAGCAGGTATATCACCACCGATATTGTTTCGACGCTGCCCCAGCGTCTCCAATCCCTCTTGGGCACTCCATTCACCCCGATGGTGAACCGCTATCTGAACGAGGGGTTCCGTGTGGATGAGGATCGGTTTGTGCAGGACCTGCAGGTTACCGACCACCATGCCATCATCCCCACAGAACAGCGAGTGGATCTTGGCCGGCTGAACACACGGGAACGCGCCTTGTGGGAGTTGATCGTCGTTCGTTTCCTGGAAGTGCTCAGTCCCGATTACACCTACCGCACCACCACGGTGCAAATCGAGGCGGAGCAGTGCCTTTTCAAGACCAGGCTTACCATCGGCGTCAATCAAGGGTGGCGTGATGTGGCCCGGTTGGTGGGCAAGCGAAGCGCACAATCCTCCCTCTGTGATGAGGAAGAGGCAAGTCCGGCGCTCTTGGGCCTTTCAGAAGGTGATGAGTTTTCCATCGCCTCAGTCAAAGTCAGACGTCTGGCCACCACCGCTCCCAGCAGATATACCGAAGCCACGCTGCTCTCCGCCATGGAACATGCCGGCCGGTTTGTTGAGGACGCCAAGCTGAAAAAACGATTGGGCAATGGGTTGGGAACTCCTGCAACCAGGGCGGACATCATTGAGAAGCTGATCCAGAACCACTACGTCCAGCGGGAAGGCAAAGAGCTGGTGCCAACCGCCAAAGGAAGGGAGCTGGTGCGTCTTTCGCCTCAAGAGCTGCGCTCGCCGGAATTGACCGGCGTTTGGGAAGAACGACTTGGCAACATTGCCGATGGAATTGAGGACAGCAGGCGGTTCATCGAGGATATCAAGACCAACGCAGCGCGTTTGGTGGACCAGGTGAAAACCAGTGGGGAGGTGTTCAGCCCACACTTTCCGGATGCCAAGAGCTGTCCTTACTGCAAGACACCGATGATGAAAGTTGTCGATGAGATAGGACAGAACCACTATCTCTGTCAGCGCCTCTCCTGTTCTTATGAGGAGATGGAGATAAAGAAACGGGTTCTGGTGCCCAAGGCAGCGGCAAAGAGCGAGCCGCCTGTTCAGAAAGTGGTGGTCAAGCCGAAGAGTGTTGCCCCAGCTGACGGGGTGAAAAAGCGCGTGGTGCTGAAGAAGAAGAGTCCCCAGGCAAATTTTTCCCTCAAGGATGATGAGGAACCTACCTACACCTGGGAAACCGTCATAGAGGTGGTGCGTCCGAGCAAGCTCAGTTATCGCAGAGAAATACGTCCCAAAGCAGGCAAAGATGCATGGAACGCTGGCTTGCAATCCAACCATGTCGTGGATGAAACACCCTCGAGTGGGGGCAGTTTCGCCGAGTTTCTCAAGGCAAGTGAAGCGAGAAAACGTCGAGATAGGGATAAAAAGCGTAAATAGTTTGATGTTTTTGTTATAATAAAAACATTCTGTTAAACTATAGACACATTTGTACCTTTCTGCTACTCTTCCTGCAATACAGGAGGAGCGTATGCGTATCGCGTTGGTTGGCTATGGAAAAATGGGCCGGATGATCCAATCTGTCGCTCTCGCACAGGGCTATGAAATTGGTGCGATCATCGATCCCGTCGCCCCTGAAGGTGAGGTAACCGGACGCAGTATCAACGCCGAAAGCCTGGATGGCTGTGATGTGGTCATAGACTTCACCCATCCTTCGGTGGTATGCGACCATATTGTCCTTTACGCCAAGTTGGGTATTCCCGCTGTCATCGGGACAACCGGTTGGTACGATCGGCTTGACCAAGTCCGTCAGGCAATTGAGGGTACTGAGTGTGCCATCATCTACAGCGGCAACTACTCTCTTGGTGTTGCACTCTTTTTGCAGGTAGTCAGACAAGCTTCCCTCCTCTTTGCCAAGAGCGGTCTCTACGACCCCTTCCTTACCGAAATCCATCACGCCCAGAAAGCGGACAGTCCCAGCGGGACTGCCACCATGCTTGCCCAGAGCGTGCTTGATGCTTTTCCGACCAAGAGCACTATTGAGGCAGAAACTCAGCACCAAAAGCGCGATG
>JAAYQY010000266.1 GCA_012519125.1 Spirochaetales bacterium | reverse complement strand
GATTAAGGAATAGGTTTAAGTGTTACGAGCTACTAGCCACCGTCCACACTATTGGTCATGAAAAAGCTGAGAAAACCAAACAAAAAGAGTTTCATCCAGATGTTGCGTGAGCGCGACAGTGCCCGGATTGTACACTACTTGCTTCGTCTGGTTGTCCTCTTGATTATGATCGTCCAAATCATCAACCGCAGCTATGAGAACGTCTTTCTCTGCATCCTTACCCTTGTGCTCTTCTCCATTCCCTCCCTCATCGAGACCAATACCCGCATCGACATACCCGACACCCTTGAGAACATCATCCTGTTTTTCATCTTTGCCGCTGCCATCCTTGGGGAGATGCGCTCCTACTATGTCACCTATCCCTTCTGGGATACTGCCCTGCACACCCTCAACGGTTTTCTTGCTGCGGCCATCGGCTTCTCGCTGGTGGACATCCTCAACCAGAACGAACGCTTCAGCTTTCGTCTCTCCCCCCTCTTTGTCGCCATCGTGGCCTTCTGCTTCTCCATGACCATCGGGGTGGTCTGGGAGTTCTTCGAGTTCTCCATGGATCTCTTCTTCGGCATGGACATGCAGAAGGACACCATCGTACACACCGTGCGCTCGGTTGCCCTGGATCCTACCGGCAGTCAGAAGATTGTGGTCATCAAGGGAATTGAGACCGTAAGCGTCAATGGCCAGGAGCTCGGGGTGGGCGGGTACCTCGACATTGGCCTGATCGATACCATGAAAGATCTCTTCGTCAACTTCATCGGCGCGGTTGCCTTCTGCATCGCCGGCTACTTCTACCTGCACCATCGCACCAAGAAGGCTTCCTTCATCGAACGATTCATTCCCACTCTCGTTGATCGGGATGAGGAAAAGTGAAAATTCTCCATTGCATTACTGCTCGAATAATGGTTTACTAGAGGAAAGTCTTGAAACGGAGAAGCATATGAAACGATTGGGAAAAGAACAGTACACCATCATGGGAGCCGGAAGCATCTTCGCCGTATTGGCGGTTCTTTTGGTAATGCTGGGTAATCCTCTGAACATGGGATTCTGCATCGCCTGTTTTTATCGCGATATCGCAGGAGCCTTGTCTTTGCATAGTGCGGCAGTTGTCCAGTACGTACGGCCTGAGATCATCGGCCTCTTCCTGGGAGCAAGTGCAATGGCACTGCTGCGTAAGGAACACAAGAGCCGGGGTGGATCTTCGCCACTGACGCGCTTCGTCATCTCGTTCTTTGTCATGATCGGGGCCTTGGTCTTTTTGGGCTGTCCCTTCAGGATGCTGCTCAGGATAGGTGGGGGAGACCTCAACGCCGTGGTTGCACTCCTTGGCTTTGCAAGCGGGGTGGTGGCAGGTTCAATTCTGCTCAACAAGGGCTTCAGCCTTGGACGCAGCTATACCCAAGGCAAGGTGGAGGGCTCGCTTCCGACCATCATCGCCATAATTCTGCTCGCAGTGTTGCTCTTTCTTCCTGCTCTCTTGAAGTTCAGCACCTCAGGACCGGGCAGCATGCATGCACCCATCCTCATCAGCCTTGCAGCCGGTGCTGTGGTTGGGCTCTTGGCCCAGCGCACCCGCTTTTGTATGGCCGGCGGCATCCGCGACATCTTCCTCTTCCGCGACCCCACGCTTTTGCTTGGCTCGGCAGCGGTGATCGTGGTTGCCTTGGTATTGAACGTTGCTACCGGCACCTTCAAGCTTGGCTTTGCCGGCCAACCGG
>JAAYQY010000265.1 GCA_012519125.1 Spirochaetales bacterium | reverse complement strand
GCCGAGGAGAATCCCATCATGATCGGGCCCTACGGACCGTATGTGATCGATGAGCAGGCACAGTTCATCTCGCTTCCGCAAGACTGGCTTCCGGGCAGTGTAACCGATGAGCAAGTCAAGCAGCTCATTGCCAAAGGCAAGGAGAAAGCCAAACCGGTGATCCTGGGAAGCGGTCCAGTATCAGGGGCTCCGGTGCAAGTGCTCACCGGCCGTTTCGGGCCCTATTGGCAGGAAGGGGAGGGCAAGGAAGCCAAACGGGCAAGCATCCCCAAGTGGGTGCAGGATGCCCAGAAGACCGAGGACCTTGAGATTGCCAAGCGCTACCTCTCGTTGCCCCGTGTACTGGGAACAGATGCCGAGGGAAATGAGGTTATTGCACACAAAGGTAAGTATGGGCCGTTTGTGGCCTGTAAGTCTGAGATCAGGAACCTACGAAAGAACGACAGCGACCAACATCTCTTCTCCATTACCCTTGAGCAAGCTCTCCAGCTGCTCAAAGAGGAGAAAACCCCTGCCAAAGGTGGGGGGCGAAAGACACAAGCAAGAACGGCCAAAGCCTCCGTTGTGAAGGATCTGGGTACGTTCGAAAACGAGACAGTGGCATTGGCCACCGGTCGGTACGGCTTCTATTTGAAAGTTGGCAAGGAGAATATTGCCCTTCCCAACGAATTCAAGAAGGATGAGGCGAAAGCCAACTCCCTTACCCATGAAGAGGCCGTGCAGATTATCAGCACCAAGCGTGCAAAGGGATAAAGAAAGAAGAGTATGGCAAGACTTTTGGGAAAGCGACCCCCTGCCAGGCATGTGGAGACAATAGCTACCGAGGATACGGTAGAGCAGCTCTCCAGTGAGTTTCGCCTGAGTAAGGAGAAGGTGCAAAGCATTCTCAGGGGTGTGGGGATCAACCTGGAGGGTTCAAACCCGGCCAGTGAGATGGGTCTGTATCGTGAGGTCATCGCCTGTAAGGTTGGTGACCGGTCTCGATTCACCCACTCCGATACGTCCTACGAGGAGGTATTGGATGAGCAACTGCGCTCCTTTGATGAGATTTACGTCGATACTGCGCCGATTATCCAGGAGGACTGGTTTCTGCACTTCGTAACTGATGCAGAGCCGATTCTCAAACGGCGCAAGAAAAAACTGATCATCCTCGAGAAGACGCTTGAGGAGCTGCACGGTTTGAAGGACAATCCGGAGAAGGACAAGGAAGTACGGGTCCGCTCCACCATTCGTCCCGACCTGATCCGCCAGCTTGCCCGCAGGGGCTTGGTGCGCATCGGGGATACCGGTAGTACGGGTATTGCAGACGATCACTTGGTCAGTCTGTTCTCTCAGATCGGAGCAACCAAGAGCTTGTTGCTTGTTACGCAGGATCGTGGGCTGAGTGAGCGGATTGTGCGGCTCGCCCAACAGCTGGAGCAACATCCAAAGCAAGAGATGAAAAAGCCTTGGTATCGGCGTTTTTTCGGCCGCAAGAGAGCCGATGCCGAGCAGTATGCACACCAGATGGTGGCTTGCAAGCTCATCGAGGAGGGCAAGCTCAAGCGTTGCTACATCTGCCCTGAGTGCAATGAGAGTTATTATGATGACCTGCATGCTTGTGAAGGCATGGTCCTCTGTGGTCGCTGCTACCTTGACCTCAAGGAGCAGGAAGCAAAACAAATTGCTGCAAACCAGAAGAAGCGTGAGGCGGAGCTGAAGGCAGAGGAAGAACGGCAGAGAAAGCTTGAAGAAGAGGAGAAGAGGCTGGAGAGAGAGAAACTCAAGCAAACGGTGGGGCAGCGGTTGGAGATGCAGAAGAAGCGCTTCATCAAGCGTGCCTCTGTGGTGCTTGTTGTGCTGCTCATTTTGGCCTTATTGCTGTTTGTTGTGCTGTTGTAGATTGTACCTATGCCAAATTTCTCACCGCCTGGACCTGTTCCCGGCGGTTTTTTCTTTCCTGAATCAGACAAAGCAGTCCCTGTTTCCTTCTGTGCAAATTCTTCTTTCATTCGTTGACAGGTTGGAAAGGCGTGGTATACTTTGGCTAGGTGTTACGAAACACCTACAGACAAAAGGTAGGTAGACGTATCATCAGCACGAAAAAAAAGGAGAAAAAAATGAGGAAATCACTGTTGAAAATGGTGGCTTTGAGCCTCATGGTACTCATGGTAGCCGGATCGGTTTTCGGCGCCGGAGTCCAGGAAACATCCAAGGATGTAACGGTCAACATGTTCCAGCTCAAGGTTGAGATCAAGGACGCCATCGATGGCTATGCTGCCAAGTATTCTGCAGCAACTCCTGGTGTGACGGTTAAGGTGGAAACCCTTGGTGGTGGTGCTGACTACGGTGGGGCGCTCAAGGCAAAGGCCCAGTCGGGGCAGATGCCTGACATCTTCGTAATCGAAGGCCGCGGCGGCTACGACATTTGGAAGGATTACATTGCTGACCTCAGCGACCAGAGCTGGGTAGCTGACACCGATCTTGCTTTCAAGGTTGATGGCAAAGTGTATGGCTTCCCCGTTGCAATCGAAGGCTACGGCTTGGCTTACAACGCCGACATTCTTGCCAAGGCAGGAATTGATCCGGCTACGCTGACCACCCGCGCTGCGTATGAGAAAGCATTCCAAACGCTTGAAGCAAAGAAAGCCCAGCTTGGTATCGACGCACCTGTTTCCATGGCAGCATCTGTTGCCGGCGGCATGTGGTGGGTTGCTGCCCAGCACAACTTGGCTACCTACTGGGGTGGTGGTCTTGACTTCAACGATACCAGCATCATCGACATGGCCCTCAACGGCAAATTGGATGACGCTCGGTTCCTGCAGTATGCAAAGTATCTGCAGCTGCTCTTCAAGTATGCCGACCAGAAAATCCTGCTCAACGGCAGCTATGATGACCAGGTTGGTGCATTTGCCCAGGGCAAGACTGCATTCCTGCATCAGGGCAACTGGGTCGATCCCAACCTCAAGCAGCTTGGTGTCACCTTCAAGGTAGGCTATGCTCCCCATGCATTCCTCGACAAGGAACAGAAGGGTCTGTATCTCTTTGCTCCGAGCTGGTACTGCGTCAATGCAGAGAGCCCGAATGCTGAGGCTGCAAAGGCTTTCCTGACTGCAATGGCTACCACTGCCGATGGACATGACTACATGGTCAACCAGGCTGGTATGATTCCTGCCTTCAAGTCCGTCACTCTCCAGCCCGCTGGTCAGTTGAGCCAGGCCCTGATGGCTGCAAATGCCAAGGGTGGCAACTATGGGGTATTCTTCGGAATGCTTCCTGATGGTGCCGGCCAGAACGTCTTCGGCCCGATCTTCGATCTGTTTGCCCAGAACCAGAACAATCTGGATCGGTTCATTGCCGATATGAAGAGAGCTGTAGCCGATCTTCCCAACATGTAATAGCCTTGATTCTTGCACAGAGGCATTGTCTCTGTGCAAGAACCTTTGATCGCTGTCCATACTGCTAGGGAGTAATCAGAAATGAAACAGAGCCGTGCCGTCAATATCCTGTTTGTGGCGCCTTGTGTCTTCGCCTTTTTCATGATCATCGTCATTCCGTTCTTCTTCGGTCTTTACTACTCGGTTACTGATTGGAACGGTGTCAGCAACAATGTCAATTTTGTTGGATTACGCAACTTCAGCAACCTTGCGAACTCTCCTGACTTTGTGTATTCGTTTCTCATTACGATTGCCTACACATTGATCAACATCGTTCTGATCAACATCGTGAGTTTCGTCCTCTCCTTGGTGGTTACCAGCAAGATCAAGCGGAGGAACTTCTATCGGGCCGGCTTTTTCGTCCCCTACCTGATCGGGGGAATCGTATTGGGCTACATCTGGCAGTTCATCCTGAACAATATCCTGGTGAGCCTGGGTACCACCTACTCGATCAAATTCCTGGAAACATCCTTTCTCAGCCTTCCCCATACGGTTATCTGGACCATGGCTGTGGTAAATACCTGGCAGTATGCCGGGTATATCATGCTGATTTTCGTGGCCTCGATCCAAAGCATCCCGTCCTCCCTCATGGAGGCGGCGAGTGTTGATGGGGCTCCCTTCATCTCCAGGGTTCTCCATATCCTGTTGCCCATGATGGCGAATGCGTTTACCATCTCCTTGTTTCTTACCCTGACAACATCATTCAAACAGTTTGACATGAACCTGACCCTTACCAATGGTGGGCCTGCAACACGGTTCATGGACACCCCGGTCAAAGCCAGCCAGTTGTTGGCTATGAATATCTTCAATACCGCGACGGCAAACAGGATGGCTGAAGCACAAGCCAAGGCAGTGGTGCTCTTTGTGGCACTATTGGTGGTTTCGCTGATTCAGGTTTCCGTAAACAAGAAGAAAGAGGTGGAGATGTGAGTGATACCATCAAATTGAATAAGAAAAACCGAATCCTGAAGCCTGAGATGCTGGTATTGGAAATTCTGACGATCCTGCTCTTCATCCTGTTCATGTTCCCCTTCTTCATGGTAGTGCTGAACTCGGCGAAGACTTCCAGGGAGATCATTTTCAATGCAATCGCTCTTCCTGAATCCTGGAAACAACTGGGGACCAACGTCTCCCTCATCTTCAACAATCCGACCGTCGACTATCTGGGGGCCTTTGTTGACAGCATTCTCATTACGGTCTTCTCCCTCTTGGTGATCGCTGTCTGTTCGGCGATGGCTGCCTGGGTGATGGTGCGCAACAAGACATGGTGGTCGACACTGCTTTTCATGGCATTTGTATCCGCCATGGTCATCCCGTTCCAGGTGCTGATGTATCCTCTGGTTCGTTGGATGCGCATCAGCGGCAATTTCATCAATATCCGCCTGCTGGGGACCATTCCAGGCATCGTCTTTGCTTATCTTGGCTTTGGAAGCCCCCTCTCGATTTTCATTTTCCATGGGTTCATCAAGAGCATTCCCTTGGAAATTGAGGAGTCTGCAACCATTGACGGCTGCCCCAGAAGCAAGATTTTCTTCAAAATCGTATTTCCGCTCTTGCAGCCGATCATCGTGACGGTCCTGATTCTCAACGGAATCTGGATCTGGAACGACTACCTGTTGCCATTGCTGGTCTTAGGTTCAAATGGTAAGGTGCAGACCATTCCGATTGCCGTTACCGCTTTTGCCGGAGCGTACCTCAAGCAGTGGGACCTGATCCTCACGTCCACCCTGATTGCGATGCTTCCGATCATAGTTCTGTACATCTTTGCGCAACGATACATCATCAAGGGTATGGTTGAAGGTTCGATAAAATAGAGGAGAGAGAAGAGATGAAAATTGTTCTGGTTGGTGCTGGGAGTATCCAGTTCGGCTATGGTACGCTCGGAGACATCTTCAACAGCACCTTACTCAAGGGCTGTGAGATCACCTTGCTTGATATCAATGCCACTGCCTTGGAAGTTGTGTTGAAAACCACCAAGGAGTTCTTGCAGAAGCACAAGCTGTCCTACACAGTGAATGCTACTACCGATCGAAGAGCCGCTTTCCAGGGAGCAGACTTCATCATCTCTTCCATTGAAGTTGGCAACAGGTTCCAGCTTTGGGACGAGGATTGGAAGATTCCGCTTCAATATGGGGTGCATCAGGTTTATGGGGAAAATGGCGGGCCGGGAGGCGTATTCCACTCCCTTC
>JAAYQY010000264.1 GCA_012519125.1 Spirochaetales bacterium | reverse complement strand
GATTATCCTCGGGCTTGTGCTCTCCTCGGTAGCTTTCATTCTCATCTTTTCTGTTCCCACGAGCTGGGATGCAAAAAGCAAGCCGCTTCCGGTCTTTTTCTGGATGGTACTCACCATTTGCCTCTATGATGGGCTGTACAGCCTCTGGGAAGTGAACTACCAGAGCATCTATCCAGACAAGTTCCGCAGTCAAAAAGAGCGTACCACCACCGCAGCGGTGGGGACCGGCATCGGAGTCCTCGGCATCGCCAGTGGTTTCATCATTCCACCACTCTTCTTCTCCTATGGTGATCGGGCAAGCTATGCGCTCTGTGCCCTGGTCATCGCCCTCATCGCAGGGCTGGCAACCCTGCTTGTCAGCTTTGGCGTCTTTGAGACCAAGGAGATGATCAACCGCTTCACCCTGCAACAGCACCACGAGCAGGCTCCCTCCTTCTTCAGCCAGATGCGCAGGGCCCTGAAGAGTCGCAACCTGCTCGCCTTCGTCCTCTTGCTCTTCTTCTACCAGAGCGGTTGCATGCTCATGACAGCCTCGATCAACTATGTCGTCAAATATGTCCTTGCAGCAAAGAGCAGCCAGGCAACCCCCATCTTTGCAGGAATGCTGGGAGGCACACTCATCTCCATACTCCTCTGGACAAGGGTGGCCAAGAAACTGAAGAACAACCAACGCATGCTCATCCTCTGTTCGTTTGTCCTTGCATTCTTTGCAGTACCGCTCACCTTCCTCACCAACGCAACTTCCTATATGGTTGCGATGGGGCTTTGGGGACTGGGCTTTGGAGGATTCTGGACCTTCATGAGTCCTGCCATGGCCGATGTCATCGATAGCCTGGTTGTTGAACAAAAGCGTCGCGATGACGGTGTGGTGCTCGGAATCAGGGCATTTTTCATGCGTTTCAGTTATGCAAGCCAAGCCATCGTATTTTTTGCTGTACACAAGCTTACGGGCTTCGACCCGATTGCAATCAGCGACCAAGCCATCTGGGGCATCCGCTTGCATATGGGGGTGATCCCCGCCCTTTTCTTTGTGGCAGGAGGCATCCTGTTCTTGAAGATGAACCGCCTGGGTCCTGCACAGGTAGAAGAGAATAGGCTGTTGCTTTCCCAACTGGATATCTAGCAACGCTATGCAAAGAGCGGCCTGTTTTGTATACTTTCCTCCTAGGAGATACCGATGCTGAAAAAACTGCCCGAGTATGAGAAACAACTCGCAGATATAGATGAAAAACTCAGTCGCCCTGAGACCATGCAGGACATGAAGCTGTATAAAAGCCTCAACCAGGAGCGTTCCCACCTCTCCCCCATCATTGATGAGCTGAAAACCATGAAAAGCCTCATCAAGCAGATAGCCGAGGCCCAGCAGATCCTGAAAGAGGAAGACGATCAGGAAATGCTCGAACTTACCCGTGAGGAGTTGCATGAACTGGAAGCACATTTGGTGAAAAGCGAGCAGAAGACGAAGATGCTCCTCATCCCCCCCGACCCATTGGAAGGCAAGGACATCATCATGGAAATCCGAGCCGGTACCGGTGGGGAGGAAGCCGCCTTGTTCGCTGCCAACCTCTTTCGCATGTACAGCCACTTTGCTGATGCCAAGGGGTGGAAGATGGAAATCCTCTCCTCCAACGAAACTGGTATCGGCGGCTACAAGGAGTTGGTGGTATCCATCAGCGGTAAGGATGTATATGGAAGCCTTCGCTGGGAGAGCGGCGTTCATCGCGTTCAGCGGGTACCGGAGACTGAAAGTGGTGGGAGAATCCACACCAGTGCAGTAACCGTTGCCGTCTTGCCTGAAGCTGAGGAGACAGACATCGAAATCCGCCAGGAAGATCTGAAGGTCGACGTCATGCGTGCCGGGGGCCCGGGTGGACAGTGCGTCAATACCACCGACAGTGCCGTAAGACTCACCCACCTTCCCATCGGTCTGGTTGTCATCTGTCAGGATGAGAAGAGTCAGATCAAGAACCGTGCAAAAGCCCTCAGGGTGCTCAGAAGCCGCCTCTATGACCTGGAAGAAGAGAAGAAGAACCGCGAACGGGCAGAAGCGCGCAAGAGTCAGGTAGGCTCAGGCGATCGCAGTGAGCGTATCCGCACCTACAACTTCCCCCAGAATCGTCTTACCGACCACCGCATCAACCTCACACTCTACAAGCTCGAGCTGATCATGGCCGGGGCTCTTGATGAAGTGGTGGAAGCACTGAAGATTGCCGCCGGTGAGGCTGCCCTGAAGGAGAGCTGAGGTGGTTGGCATGACCGTCCAGCAATGGAAGCGAGCAACTGCCTCCAGACTCAAGGACGGCTCTTTGGATCAGAGCGCTGAGCTCGATGCCCGCCTTCTCTTGGAGAAGGTGACCGGCTTGGACCAGATCCAGCAGATGCTCAACTACGACCAACCGCTGACCCAAGAGAATCTGCTTACGCTCGAGACGCTGCTCCAGATGCGCTTGTCCCACCGTCCCATCGCCTACATCTTGGGATCGAAAGAGTTCTATGGACGGGATTTCTCTGTCGATGAGCGCGTGCTTATCCCCCGGCCCGATACCGAAATTCTCGTAGAGCAAGTCCTTGCCTTTGCCCGCAAAAGGAAGATGGGGAACACCCTCTCCATCATCGATGTCTGTACCGGCAGCGGGGCGGTCGGAATCACCTTGGCTCTGGAACTTGGATGTCGCGTCACCCTGACCGACATCAGCTCTGGAGCACTTGAGGTGGCAAAAGCGAATGCAGAAAGGCTGGGAGCCGATGTACAGCTGAAGCAAGGAGACCTGCTCTCCCCAGCTGAGGGAAAGTATGATATCATCGTCAGCAACCCCCCTTACCTGACGGAAACCTGGTGTGATCAGGTATCGAAGGAAGTGGCCTGGGAACCCAGGCTTGCCCTTGATGGCAAGGAGGACGATGGTCTTGGCCTGATACGGACCTTGGTAAAGCAGAGCACTGAGCGCCTGAACCAAGGAGGGGCTTTGTTCCTTGAATGTGACTACCGACAGGCAAACGAGGTGGCAGCATTGCTGAAAGCCAATCGGTTTGAAGAGGTTGCCAGAGTGCGTGACCTTGCGTTTCTTGAGCGGGTTGTGTGGGGGGTTCTTGCATGTACGAGCAACTGATCGAACGGTTCATCCAGAAAGCCTTCAAGTACCCCAAAGCCGACCAGGAAAAGATCCTGGCAGCAGCCACGTTCTCTGCGAGCAAGCATGAGAACCAAAAGCGTGCGAGCGGGGAACCATACATCATCCACCCCTTGGCAGTAGGAGAGATACTCATCCAGCTCAAGATGGATGCAGATACCATCTGCGCAGGCTTGCTGCATGACACACTGGAAGATACCGACACAACCCACGAGGAACTCGCCTCCATCTTTGGCCTCGCCGTTGCCGATATGGTCGAAGGTGAGACCAAGATAGCCAACCTCAAGACCATGAACAAGAGTGTCCAGGAAGCGGAAACCATCCGCAAGATGTTCTTCGCCATGAGCAAGGATATCCGGGTCATCATCATCAAACTGGCTGACAAACTGCACAACATGCGCACGCTTCAGCATCTCAACCCTGAACGGGCACGAGAGATTGCAGGCGACACCCTGGACATCTTCGCCCCCTTGGCTGACCGCTTGGGTATCTCCTGGCTCAAGGATGAGCTGGAAGATTTGAGCCTGAAAATTCTCAAGCCAGATACCTTCAACTACATCCAAGAGTATCTGTTGAGCAAGAAAAGCGAGCAGAACGCCTACCTCAATCGTGTGGAAAAGTCCATCTATCGCGCCTGCGGTGATGCGAACCTCAGTGAGGTGCTGGTCACCAGCCGGGCCAAACACACCTACTCGGTCTACATGAAGATGAAAAAGCGCAAGAAGGAGATCGACGAAATCTTCGATATCCTTGGAGTGCGCATCCTTTGCAATACCGTAACCGAGTGCTACACCATCCTAGGAGTGGTACACCGTCTCTGGCCCCCGATCGAAGGAAGATTCAAGGATTACATCGCCATGCCCAAGGCGAACAACTACCAGAGCCTGCACACCACCGTCATGGCCTTGGATGGCAAGCTGCTGGAAATCCAGATCCGTACCAAGGAGATGCACTCCACCGCAGAGTATGGCGTTGCCGCCCACTGGAGTTACAAAGCCGATACCGGCAGCGACAGCGGATCATGGTCGAAATTGGACAACGAACAGTTCTCAAAGATCATCAGCAAGCTCAAGACCTGGTCGAATGAGATTGAGACCAGTGAGTCCTACATGGACGACATCAAAGGCGAGTTGCTCAAGGATACCATCTACGTCTTCACCCCGCAGGGGCATATTGTAGAGCTCTCTGCAAACGCAACCGCACTGGACTTTGCCTACCAAATCCACACTGAGGTCGGAAACCATACGACCGGGGCTAAAGCGGACGGCTCGATCATCCCGCTCAACGCTCCGCTGAAAAACACGCAGGTCATCGAAATTCTCACCAGCCCCAACGCCAGGCCTCACCTGCAGTGGTTGCGATATGCCCAGACCAGCAGTGCACGCAAGAAGATCAAAGCATGGCTGAACAAGTACGATGAGAACATCCTCATCGACAAGGACATCATTGCGAAGCGCAAGGCCCCCGAACCGCCACCAAAACAAGAACCGCCGCAACCACCACCGGGGCTGGCCGACGGGGATGAGATCGTCCGTCAGGTCTTCGATGCAAAGCGGATGAAGTTCCGTGTCGGCGATGAGAAGAACATGATGATACACATCGCCCAGTGCTGTTCACCAGTACGCGGTGATGACATTGTGGGATACATCAGCCGAGGTCGCGGTGTCATTGTGCACAAACGTGAGTGCCCGAACCTGAAGAACATGAGCGAAGTGGTAGATCGGTCGATTGAGGTGGAGTGGGAGACCGAGTTCCCCAAACTCACCAAGCGCTTCAGCGTCACCAGCAAGCGGACCTATGATCTCTTCGGTGAGATTGAGGGAGCACTGCGCAAGTTCAAGGGCCACCTGATCGAGGGACGGCTTCATGACGATGAGGAAGGCAAACTCATGGGCACCTTCACCATGGAAGTGGAGAAGGAAGAGGATTTCAAGAAGATCATCAAGAGCTTGAAGACCATTCCGAGCATCAACACCATATCTGAGGTGAAGTAACCTACTCTTCCAAGACTCTCAGCACTTCAGGAAGCAACTGCTTTTTTCGTGAAAGAACCCCAGGGAGGCTGAATATGCCCTCCCCAATCTTCTTGTAGGCTAGTTTACGCTCGATGATCGGCATGCTGGTCATCAACAGCACGCTGCTCTCCTTCACCACATCGGTGATCAGGAACAAAGCCCAGTCAAGAGCGTGCGAGCGCTTGAGGTTCTCAAGCTCTGCAAGGTATGCATCCTTGTAATCATCAACATCGGTGAGGGTGGTAACCTCGCATTGGCCGATGCCAAAGCTGACTCCCAGTTCCTTGTAATGCTTGAAGTCTGCCTCAAGCATCTTCTTCGGTGTCTCTTTTGCAAGGGAAGCGCCGCTACGGAACATAGTCTCGCCGAAGGTCCGCATATCCGGAACCTGGCCGAGTGCCAAGAGATCCTGAACCGCCGTATAGTCTTCGAAGGTAGTGGTAGGACTCTTGAGCATGATGGTGTCACTGACAATTCCACTGAGCAGCACCCGTGCAAGGTGGGCAGGTATCTCGACATCGTTTCGCAAAAACAGTTTGTAAATGATGGTGCAGGTCGATCCCAACGGCTCGCAGCAGATGAAGATGGGATTGCGGGTCTTGGCGGCGCCGAGGCGGTGATGGTCGATGATCTCAACCACCTCAGCCTCATCGATACCCGGAACTCCCTGCTCATTCTCATTGTGGTCCACCATGATCAGCTTGGTCTTGGGTTTTTCCAAAAAGCAACGCCGGGTGACATAGCCAAGATAGGAATCCCCATCAAAGACAGGAAGTCCCCTGAACTCGCTGTCGGCAAGAATGTCCCTAGCCTCATCAAACAGGCTGTCAGCTTGCAGGCTGGGTGGGTTCTGTACCATGAGCTTTTCCACAGGAACGCTCAAACGCAAGAGACGCAGCGACTCCGCTGTATCCAAAGCACTCAGAAATACGGTTCCCTTATAGCTGTCCCAATCGACATTGCTGGTGACTTCCTGTTCAATTCCTGTAAGAACGATAGCCGGAATCTGTAATTCGATAGCTTTACGGATATGGTCTTCCCTATCACCGACTACCAATATTGGGGCCTGTCCTTCCAAGGCTTCCATGTGTTTGCAGAAAACCGTGTAGCGCATGGCCCCTACCATGATCGGAGCATCGAAGCTTGGCATCTCTCCTTTTCGCAGAAAGGAACCCTTCAGGACTTTGGGAAAATTATCCACTACAAAGTGGTAGATCGGACGCTTTCCGCTGTTCTCCTTGAGGATGAAGCTGCTCACCTCGTCGACACTCAGCAGACCACGGTACTGATCCCCCTCCATGACGGGGACGACCGAACTGCGGCTTGTAGATCCATAAAAAGAAACGAGTGTGTAGACCGGGTCGGTTATCTGGACAGTGCTCTGGGCATTTCTGCTTACCGCAGAGACCTTGGTCCGTACATCCTTGATGAAGGGGGGTGGAACTAAGTTCAGTCGTTCAAACTGGGCTTTGGTAGCATCGTTGAGGTTACCGCATCTGACCGGCAAGTAGGTATTGCTCGGATCCAGTTTGTTTTTCAGAAATGCATAACTGTAGGCAGCGCAGATGCTGTCCATATCTGGGTTCCGATGCCCACTTACATATATCTCTGCCACTTCAAGCTCCTATCGATGAGACATTTTACCCCAGTTGCAAAAAGCTTACAACTCAAAAGACGCTAGGCAGTGTTTTGCAAATGCGCTACCATCAAGGTACGGAGGAAGTGGATATGCCAAATATCGTACTAGCAAATGACCATGGAGCGGTTGAGCTTGCCGCCCGTTTCGCCGACCATCTGAAAAAGAATGGATACACCGTGAACCACCTGGGAGTACACTCACCAGACTCGGTTGATTACCCTGACATGGCCAATCTGGCCTGCACCGAATACAAGAAGGGTGGCTATGAGTTCGGCATCCTGCTCTGCGGTACCGGCATCGGCATCTCGATCAGCGCAAACAAGATTGAAGGCATCCGCTGCGCGCTCCCACAGAACAGCTACGCTGCTGCAATGGCCCGCAAGCACAACAATGCCAACTTCATTGCCTTTGGCGGAAGAATCGATTACAGCGAAGATCCGGTGGATATGCTGCAAGCCTTCGTGGACGCAAGTTTTGAAGGTGATCGTCACCAGCGGAGAATCGATAAGATGATGGCGCTGGAGCACAGCTGCTAGCGGTAATCCCTGTAGGTTCCGATGGCGTAGAAATCATATTTCACCAAGTCAAAGAGCAGTGCAAACTTCTGATTGCTCAGGTTGTAGGCAAGGGTGAGCGCAAAGAGCCGCTCCCTCTTGCCGGTGACCGGGCTGCCGACCGTAAGCGGGGTAAGCGTCAAGAGCAAGTGGGAGATGCCAAGCGTCCCCTCACTGGTATAGGGACTGATCATCACCCCCGCTCCCACCAACGTATTGATCCCCACCCCGGCAGTGGAAGAGCCGGTTGACCGCTGTCCCAACAGCGCTTTCTGTGCTACCAAGGAAATTGAGGAAGAACCAAAAAAGGTAGGAACCAGCTGGGTGTCCACCTGTACATCAAACTCCCAATCATCCGTCAGTCCCACCGATGCACCCCAAGCCAATTTCATTCTGCTTGGATCAAGATCTTTCTCAAACATATGCACGTTTGTTCCCAGGGTGAGGGCCAGATCGAAGTACCCGGCAAAGGCGGGCAAGGTGAGAAACAGCAACAGACTCAACAACACAACGCTCTTACGCATACCAACCTACTTGAAGAAAAAGGTGTATCGCACCAAATTCACGCCCCAACTATCCAATTCTCCACTTCCCAGATCATAGGTCAGGAAGGGGGAGAAAAACTCGTACCAAAAATCCTTCTGGCTCAGTTTGAAAGGACTGAACCCTACACTTGCCAAAGAGAGGTTCCTCCTTGGGTCGTACTGGTAGGCAACGCTTACCGAGGGGGTGTAGGCAATGATGTTGTGTGCCAGAAAGTTGAAGGGATGGTCAATGATGCGAATCAGATCCACACTCACTCCCACTTCCCAATATGGGGCAACCCACTCCCCGTCCATCTCGGTTCCCACCGCGTTTTTCACCTGCAGCGAGGGATTGAGGAAGGGAAGCAGGAAGGGTTTGTACACCAAGGAGAACTCAGCACCACTGCTTGCACGAGCTGGTTCTGCTTCCACGTTCTGGCCATAAAAACCCACCCCATATCCCAATGAGCGGGCAGAGAGGGATGTGCAGAGCACTAGGAGAACCAGGGATAACAAAAGCTTACGCACGCTCAACCTCCAAAGAAGCCAACGGCAAACCGTGGCCAGTTGGCAAAGGTCTGCCAAGCTTCAGCCATCGCTTCGGTGATGGATACCGTCTTCTTGTACAGCTCATCAAAGTGTTTCTCAACTTCGCGGGCGAGCTCTTCGCTGTCGATGACAAGCGATGTCTCATAGGCAAGATTGAATGAGCGATAGTTGATGTTTGTGGACCCGATCACCACATAGCGGTCGTCGACAATCATCAGCTTCTCATGCAGCAGCCTCTGGCTCTCTGCACTCTCTTTCTCGATGCGTAGGTCTATCTGCATCTTGCGCAGGTCCTTGACCATGTACTCTATGCCTTTTCGGTTGGTAACCCGCTTGTCAAAGGGTATGATCATCTGCACTTCAACACCCCTATCCGAAGCAGTACGGAAGGCTTCGATCATATTGCTATCCATAAACGGCAAAAAAGGAAGCACTTTCACCTCATGCTTGGCTTCTGCAAGCATCGATCCAAAAAGAGCGCTGACCTTTTCCGAGCCGGGGTGTTGGTCAACATACCAAGCATCGTAGGTCTTCATCCCGATGGCCACGGATTCATCCACTTGGAAATCTTCTCTGCGTATCTCCTCCCAGCTCTGCTCATTCCACCAGGGAACAAAGGCATCAAGGAGCAAGGTGACCAACTCGGGGGAGTAGAACTCATACATGCTGTCCCGCTGCAAGTTATCGTCACGGGCACCGATGGAGATGTAGTTGAGGTTCATTCCCCCCATGGCAAGATGCTTGCCATCTACGATGAGGTACTTGCGGTGATCGCGATCAAGCAGGCTGAACAGGCTTACCAGTCTTGCACTGCTGATCGGATTGAACTCCAGCAAGTGCACCCCGCTTTCCCTGAGGAACTTGAGGGGGATCAGGTGAAAGCGCGTCTCGGTCATATCAAAAGGACCGATGCCATCCACCACAAAGTAGACCCGGACTCCGCTTTCAGCCTTGCGTGCCAAAGCATCATAGAGCGGCTGAAGGTCTTCTGAACTGGAAGCAAGGAAGGCGGAGGTTATCAGATAATCCTCTGCTCCCTCAATCAGCTCAAGCACCCTATCTCTCCAAGCAAGGCCATCATAATACACCTTAGGATAGGTGACCTGGACTTTCGGAATCGAGTAGGCGGAAAATTTCTCATCCAAACTCACTTCAGGGTCAAGCACAGCGGGATTGAGCATATGGTGTGTGGTGGTTGTGCACCCACTCGCCACTACAAGCGTGAGGAGCACCAGAAAAAATAGCAAGAGACGTCTCATCATGACCTCATACTGGGAAAAATGAAAGGGAAAGGCAAAAGGTCTGAGAAGATATACGTTTGATGCACACCTCCCCTGCCTTCAGCAAAGGAAACATCCACTAAATGGATTTCTGTTTCTGGTTTGCAGAACTCAGCAAGAACCTGCAAGCATTGCGCACAGGGAGGGGCAGGAGGAGAGTCCTCGCTGACCACAACCAAGCTTTGAATGCCAAGAGGACCCTCGCTGGCTACGGCGTGCAGGATGGCGTTCCTCTCGGCACAGATAGTGGCCCCGTAGCTTGAGTTCTCGACATTACAGCCACTATAGACACGACTTGTTGCACTGCTGAGCAGGGCTGCACCCACCTTGTAGTGAGAGTACGGGGTATAGGCGTTCTTTCGTGCAGCATAGGCTTCACTGACTTGCAGGGAGAAAAGTGCTTCAGGACCCATCGGAGAAGGAGCTCCTTCCAAGATCCTATTCGCACCATACACTACACGCTCATCCGAACCGCGCATGGAGGCAAGCAGGGCATTGAACTGATCACGTGTCGAGAACTTTTCGAACGCATCAAGGGTGCTGATCACATAGTCGGCACCGGCTTCGAAAAGCTCGCCTACCGTAAAGCTCGTGTTGACGGCACACACCGTCGCGCCAGCATGTTTGCCGCTCACCACCCCATTGAGAGCATCCTCGATGACCAGACACTCTTGGGGAGGAAGGCCCATCCCCAGGGAGGCCAGTTGATAGATGTCAGGGCTGGGCTTGTTGCGTTTGAGCTTGTCACCGGTAACAACAAAATCGAAATCCGACTCATCAAGCCCGATGGCTTTCAAATTGATGGCAGCCTTCATCCTTGCAGCACTGGTGGCAAGGGCAAGCTTGAGTCCTGCTTTGCGGGCATTGGCGATGAACCGATGCACCCCTGGCAAGGGACCACGATCGACAGCATACTTCTCATAGAGCTCGAACAAAGGATACTTGGCTACCTCAAAGTCAATCTGAAGACCATATTTCTCAGCTACCCCGCACAGGTAGCGCTTATCCCCTGCCCCGATGAAGGGAATGAAGTCCTCAGGCTGCACCTTGACTCCCAGACTTTCCAAGTAGGACATGGCTGCATGCAAAATCACCGGTTCAGAATCAATGAGAACCCCATCCATATCAAACAGAATACCTTCGATCATGGTTGCTCCTTGCTCACAGTGTAGTGAAAACTACTGCATGTGACAATATTTGCAGCAAGTGTTGTTGCCAACGAGATACGGCAGCCTGCCGGCTACCGTACTCTAGGATGCGTACCTACTCAATGCATGATCGTTTTTCCACGACCTACATCCTTTTGCGGTACAAACTCACCATTTCCATCCAATCCGAGATAGATGCCGTCCCCCATGATCAATCTTCCTTTTAGGTAGGTCATGATCGGCCTTCCCAACACCTGCTTACCCTCATACGGAGTGTATCCGCTCGCTGAATGGGTGGTTTCTTTGCTGATCGTCCACGCCTCATCGGGATCGAAGAGTACCAGGTCTGCATCACTGCCCACCCGGATTGCACCCTTGCGCGGATACAGGCCGAACGCTTTTGCCGGAGCGGTGCTGAGCAGGTTGACCACTTGCTGCAGGCCAATCCTCCCGCTGTTTGCTGCAAAGGTGTACACCAGGCTCAACATCTCTTCGGTACCTGGGATGCCGGGCAGGATGGTCCTACAATCATTGCTTGCCATCTTTTGCTCCACCGTAAACGAACAGTGATCGGTAGCGATGACCTGCACTTCGCCATTGAGTACGGCTTCCTGCAATGCCAGATTGTCCTCTTCGCTTCTGAGCGGGGGGGTCATCACATACAAAGCTCCATCCGCTCCTTCGAGCTTGCGCTTGTCCAAGAAGAGATAGTGGGGGGTGGTCTCGACAATGACCCTCAGCCCCTTGGCCCTGAGTTCGCGCACCTTTTGCAGCCCTGCCTTGCTGGACAGATGTACCACATAGAGGGGCATATCCAACTCCAAGGCAATGGAGCCAACCGTATCAATGCCTCGGGCTTCCGCTTCGCTGGGCCTAAGGTTGGCATGTGCTGCCGGATTGTACGGGCCATCGTATTGGGCATCAACTTTCTGGATGGTCGCATCATCCTCACAATGAACACTCACCAAAAGATCATGCTTCTTGCAGAGGCTGAAAATCGCTTTCAGCTCCTCCTGTTTCCCCACGAGATAGCCTACATTCTTGTAAGTGGTGAACATCTTGATGACCCTCACCCCCGCCTTTTTCAGGCCTACCAGCTCATCTTCCAAACCATTGCGGAAGGCATACACTCCCTGATGCAGGGAAAAATCCACCGCCATCCCTTCCTGCATGGCTTGGATGCGCCTTTTGCTGCAAGCAGCCAAGTCACCCTTTTTGTCATCGTCTGCGAAATCTATGACCGTGGTCACTCCACCAAAGGCTGCACACTTGCTCCCTTCGGCAAAGGAGTCGGCTGTCACCGTACCTCTGCTTTCCAGATGGAAGTGGGTATGGGCATCGATGATACCCGGCAAGATGCAAAGCCCCTCAGCCTGAATGATTTCGGTCCCCTCGGGAACCTCATCAGCTTCAATGGAGGCGGCAATGTGCACAATCTGAGAATCCTCGACCAGGATGTCAGCATGCCTGGTCCACTCCGTATCAACAAGAAGTCCGTTTTGAATCAGTAGTCTCTTCATACCTCAAGGATACCTCAACAATGAAGAGACTGCAAAGAAAAAGTGCTCTCAGGGCCTCAGTAGCGCAAGTTGGGCTCCTTGACTGCCTTCACCTCATCAAGCCGACCAACCACCGTGGTAATCGGAGCGGCCTTGAGGGACGCAGGATCTTCCTGCGCCCGCTTGACCAGCTTCAGCATGGTTTCAGCAAAGGCATCCAGCGACTCTACACTCTCACTTTCGGTTGGTTCTATCATCAGAGCCTCACTGACAAGCGAGGGGAAGTACATCGTCGGCGGATGGTAGCCTTCGTCGATGAGGGCCTTTGCGATATCCTGGGCACTCACCCCATACTTCTCCAAGAGGTCAGAACAGCTGATGACGAACTCATGCATGCACCGTTTCCCATAGGGAATACGGAGAACGGGAGCCAGTTTGGCTGCAAGGTAGTTTGCATTCAGG
>JAAYQY010000263.1 GCA_012519125.1 Spirochaetales bacterium | reverse complement strand
TTTGCCCTGATGCTGAGCACTCCCAACAATTTGGTTGCCTATCATAACGGCATGAAGGGCGGCGAGTGGCTGAAGAATCTCAAGCGCACCGAGCTCTATGGAAAGACCCTGTGCCTGTTCGGCATCGGCAATATCGCAACCAAGGTTGCCGAGCGTGCAAAAGCTTTTGGCATGAAGGTTGTGGCATACGACAAGTATGTCACCTCTTCCCCTGTTGCCCAGATGATCGCCACCCCGGAAGAAGCAGTCGTAGATGCAGACTACATCTCCTTGCACCTTCCCCTTACCGACGAGACCTGCAACCTGATCAACAAGGCTCTGTTCAACCATTGCAAGAAGAGCCCGGTTGTCATCAATACCGGTCGTGGAATGTGTGTGGATGCAGAGCAGATGGTTGCCGCCCTCAAGGATGGCACGGTGAGCTGGTACTGCACCGACGTCTATCCTTCCGATCCCCCAAGTCCGGACTATCCGATTCTCGCCTGTGATCGGGTGACCCTCACCCCCCATGTCGGAGCAAACAGCGAAGAGAATCTTGCTCGCATCGGCGAGGAGACCTTTGACATCATTGATGAATTGAAGAAGGGAGGAAAAATCTAATGGAACGCAAGAAGAATTACTTTGCAGGTCCCTCGGTAATGCCCGTTGAGGTGTTGGAGCAACTGCGCGACCAGATGGTGGAATACAACAACCAGGGTCTGTCCATGATCGAGGCAAGCCATCGCGGCGGCATGTTCGAGTCGATGTATGATGAGTGCCTGGCACTGTTCAGGGAACTGTTGGGCATCAGCGATGAGTATGATGTCTATTTCCTGGGTGGTGGTGCAACCTTGCAGTTCACCATGATCCCGATGAACTTCCTGCGCCCTGGAACGGTTGCCGACTATATCCGCAGCGGCACCTGGGCCAACAAGGCCGCTGATGATGCCGAGAAGCTGGGCAAGGTCAACTACTACTATGACGGCAAGGCCAACAAGTATACCTCCCTGCCCGATGCCAAGCAAGTCAAGCCCAGTGCGAACTCCAGTTACCTGTACCTCTGCTCGAACGAAACGATTGGAGGAATCGAGTGGCAGGACTTCCCCGACACCGGCTCTGTCCCCCTCATCGGCGATATGTCCAGTGATATTTTCAGCCGCCCGGTTGATGTGAACAAGTTCGACATGATCTATGGCGGGGTGCAGAAGAACCTTGGTCCTGCTGGTGCAACCTTCATCATCATGAAGAAGAGCCTTTTGGAGAAACAGAACTCCAACCTTACTGCGTATATGGACTACAAGCTTCATAGCAAGGAAAAGGGCCTGTACAATACTCCTCCCGTATTCTCCATCTGGGCCGTGAAACTTGTGCTTGAGTGGATCAAGAAGAACGGAGGCACCGAAGGGATGCAGAAGCGCGCAGTCGAAAAGAGTGGTATTCTCTACAAGACAATCGACTCCTCACCCTTCTTCAAAAGTCCTGTCGACCCGACCTTCCGTTCCAAGATGAACATCGTCTTCAGGCTTCCCAACGAGGAGCTTGAGGAACAGTTTGTCAATGAAGCGAAGAAGCAGGGTATGCTGGGTCTGAAGGGCCATCGCTCCGTTGGTGGGCTGAGAGCAAGCCTGTACAACGCACTTCCCACCGAAGATGTGGTTGCGCTGGCAGAGTTCATGAAAGAGTTTGAAAGGAAGAATGGGTAAGAAAGCATGAAAGTGAAGATGGACGAAACGAACAAGGCAATCATCAGGCAACTGTGTGATGGAAGAAAGCCGTTCAGTGCCATAGCTGAAGAGCTGAGCATCACAGAGAACACCGTTCGCGCCCGCGTCAACAAATTGATCGATGAGGGGGTTCTGCAAATCTCAGGCCTCATCAATCCTGAAACCATTCCTGGGTTGCAGGTGGTCATGATGGGGGTGAAGTTGAAGACGTTGGATCTGGAGAGAAAAGCCAAGGAGTTCAGTGAACTCAGGGGTGTCATCTCCGCAGCGGTGGTTACCGGTCGTTACGATCTGATCGTCCAACTAATTCTTTCTGAGGAAGAGGGCTTGAGCCTTCTGGACTTCTTCAAGTTCGAACTGGACAAAATCAGTGAGATTTCGGAGGTAGAGACGTTTGTGGTATACCAATCCCACAACCTCAAGATTCCCTACATTCTCTGATTTTCTCTTCATTCTCATTTTACAGGGGTGCCTTTCGGGGCACCCTTTCTTCGTCCCAATTGCTCAAGTTGTCTAGAGAATTGATTGCATTCATGCTATACTTGGACCGACTGTGCCGGTGGGCACGTTTTACCTTTGTTTTTGAGGAGCACTCTTATGGCAGACCTGTCTACATCATATCTTGGATTGAAACTGAAAAACCCCCTGATCGCAGGAAGCAGCCCCCTTACTGCTTCGCTTGACAACCTCAAGCGTTGTGAGGATGCAGGGATGTCAGCTGTGGTATTGAAGTCAATTTTCGAGGAACAGATCGAGATGGACGGGGAGTCTGCTGCAGATATCAATGATGCCTATCTTACCCATGCCGATGCCTATGGCTTTATGAAGAGTGCGAGCATGGAACGGCACATTGATGCGTATCTGACCCTCCTCGAGGATGCCAAGCGCTCGCTTGAAATACCGGTGATCGCTTCGATCAACTGCCGCCAGAGTGGCAGCTGGATTGAGTATGCAAACCGCTTTGCCGCCTGTGGAGCCGATGCCATCGAGCTCAACCACTATGTGGTTGCTGCAGATGTGGAGGTGGATGGATCTGCCATCGAGAAGGAGTACCTCTCCTTGGTGAAAGCTGCCCGCAAGCAGATCAAGCTGCCGCTGAGCCTCAAGATGGGTCCCTCTTTCTCCTCGCTTGCCAATATGATGCGCCGCTTTGATGAGTACTCCATCGATGGCGTGGTTCTTTTCAATCGCTTCTACAGTCCTGACATTGATATCAATAAGATGACCTTGGTGCCCGCCCAAATGCTGAGCAGCAAGGATGAGTATGCACTTTCCCTCAGGTGGACTGCACTGATGAGTGAAGAGGTTCGCTACGATATCTGTGCTTCCACCGGCATTTATAGTGGCAGCACTGTGATCAAGCAGTTGCTTGCCGGGGCCAAGGCTGTCCAGCTCTGCTCCGTTCTGCTCAAACAGGGTCTTGGCTCTGTTGCCAATATTGAGGCAGAACTGGTGCAATGGATGGATTCGCATGCTTACTCCAGCATTGCTGACTTCAACGGAAAACTTGCACAGGAGCGGATGAGCGACCCTGCAAAATGGGAACGTGTGCAATACATGAAGTCGATACTGGACGCACAAAAGGGTTGACCTATGGATTTGACACAGTATAAGGATATCGCCCCCTATCGGGGGCAGGATGTTCGTGACGCCATCACACGCGTTCTTGCGAACAAGGATGCCATACACAAGATACTTGCCTCGGTAGGTCCTGCACAGACAGAGGAGCAGCAGCTGCTGCTCTCCCAGTACTCCCAGCATATCGTGAACATGCTGGACCAAGTGACCAACTACGACGAGTTTCAGAAGCATATCACGGCAGGAGTCTTTCTGCCTGCAATCATCAAGAAAAGTGTGGATGCATTCAGCTTCAGCGGTATGGAGCACACCACCAAAGAGAAGGCGTATCTGTTCATGAGCAACCATCGGGACATCGTCCTCGATTGTGCCTTGATCGACATGGCCCTCCTCAAGGGTGATAGGATGCTCTGCGAGATGGCCATCGGGGACAATCTGCTCACCAACCAGTTTGTAACTGACTTGTTCAAGCTCAACGGTGGGGTAACGGTCAAGCGAACGCTTCCGATGCGCGAGAAGTACTTGGAGTCGATCCGGCTCAGCTCCTATTTTGTTGAGCTGATCACCGAAGAGAACAAATCCATCTGGGTTGCCCAGAAGAGCGGAAGAGCGAAAGATGGACTGGATGTGACCACACCGGCCATCATCAAAATGCTCCATCTCTCCCAGAAATCGAAGGGTGTTTCGTTCAATGAGGTGGTAAACAGTTGCCGTATCGTCCCGGTAGCGGTGAGCTATGAGTATGATCCCTGTGATCTGATCAAGGCAGGCGAGGAAGTCGCTCGTCTCAATCGTGG
>JAAYQY010000457.1 GCA_012519125.1 Spirochaetales bacterium | reverse complement strand
TGACCGTACGCCCCTCCGAATCAAGCTCATGGCCGATTCCGTGTTCAATCCCCAGTGGTTCTGTCTTCGAAAAGAGTGCAGTCCCGCTGTATCCCTTTTTCTCTGCAAAACTCCAGTACGTGTGGTACTGGGGGAGATTGAGCGCTATCTGGTCCTCCTGAAGCTTGGTTTCCTGCAGGCAGAAAATATCTGCATCAGATTGGGAGAGATACTCTTCAAATCCCTTTTTTTGGATGGCACGCAATCCGTTTACATTCCAACTGATAAGTTTCATGGATACTCCTACATCAAAAAGACTTGCATGGCCTTTGCCTCGTCGATGACCTCTTGGGGCCACACTGAGGCTTGGACCTCTCCAATGTGGGCTTTCTTGAGGAAGTACATGCAGAGTCTGCTCTGTCCAATGCCTCCGCCGATGGTCTGGGGAAGCTCACCATTGAGCAGACGTGTATGCCAGTACAGATTCGCCCTTTCCTGGGTATTGCGTATTGCCAACTGTCTGAGCAGGGTTTCCTGGTCGACCCTGATACCCATAGAAGAAAGCTCGAGCGATTCTTCACGAATGGTATCCCAGACAATGATATCCCCATTCAGACCAGTGTGCTCTGCATCGGTGGGGGTCGACCAGTCGTCGTAGTCAGGAGATCTTCCTCCATGACTTACCCCATCAGCAAGAGGAGATCCGATTCCAATAAGGAAAATTGCACCGTACTCCTTGGCAAGCACCTTCTCCCTCTGTACGGGAGTAAGATTGGGATATCGCTTCTGTGCATCTTCTGTGTGGATGAAGGTTATCTGGTCAGGAAGCGTGGGAGGGCAGGAGGAGAACATCTCACTGACCAAAAATTCCGTGCGTTTCATGGCTGAAAAAATCTTGCGAACTACTTTCTTGAGATACTCAAGATTGCGATCATTCTTTCCCATAACCAGTTCCCAGTCCCACTGATCAACATAGATGGAGTGTATGGCATCAAGGTCATCATCAGGTCTGATTGCATTCATATCAGTATAGAGGCCGTTATTGCTCTTGAAGCCAAGGTCGGCAAGTGCCATGCGCTTCCATTTTGCAAGGGATTGGACAATTTCCATCTCACGGTTGCCAAGGTTTCCGATCTCAAAACGAACAGGGCGCTCAATGCCGTTCAGGTCATCATTGATACCTGATCCACGCGGCACGAACAACGGGCTGGTGACCCGACTCAACTTGAGACCACCACTTAGCTCTCGTTCAAAGGTATCCTTGATGTACTTGATGGCTTTTTCAGTTTGCTTCTGCTCCATAGCAGGAACATATCCTTGGGGAAAGAATTGGGGCATACACTACTCCTTATTCAACGAAGCATATCGTATTTTACCCACATGGAAAAGCACTGGAATCAAAGCACTCAGTATGATACCATCAGCATTCATGAACACACAGATTTCCCTGATCATGGTGGATATGGGTGGGGTCCTTGCACTCCACACCGATAGCACGATGGAATACTCGCTGCTGAAAGAGTTTGGTCTTGAGCAGTATCGAAGTTTTAGTGAATTGGATCCATCGCTTCCGCTTCTTTTGCAGGAACACAGCAAGAGCGTCATCGATGAAAAAGAGATGTGGCGCCTTTTCACTGAAAAAACGCATAGTGAAGTGCCTTCGTATGAAGGCTCATTGTGGGGGAAATATTTCAGCCCAACGCTTGATAAAGCAATGGAGACTCTGCTGAGAGAGCTGAAGGAAAAGGGGTATCGCATCATATGCGCCACCAATACGGAGCCAGCCCACTATGCGTATCACCGTAAAAACAACCAATACGCTCTTTTCGATGCAGTCTATGCCTCTTGTGTTATGGGCCATGCAAAGCCTGAACGTGCTTTCTTTACCCACATTCTGGAACAAGAGCAGGTGACGGGAGAACAAGTGTTTTTCATTGATGACTATCTTGAGAACTGTAATGCTGCATCTGAGGTACGCATCAATGCTCATCATTTTCAGGATGTTGTGATGTTGAGGCAGACTCTTAATGGTATCGGTATACTATAAAAATACTTAATAATTATATAAATACAATTAGAAATTATATGTAAATACAAAAAAGTAATTTGTACACTGAAACAACTTTGTTCTACAAAATACATAACCTTGTCTAGTGAACATCTGTATGGTAGCATCCAGATGACGCGTACTAAACGCTGTCACCTGATAAGATAAGGAAGACAACTACATGCAGAGATTGGAATTCGCACCAGATTTTCTGTGGGGGTGCGCCACAGCGAGTTACCAGGTTGAAGGGGCCATCGAAGAGGATGGAAGAAAGCCATCCATCTGGGATACCTTTTGTGCCCAAGAAGGAACGATAATGGGTGGTGATGATGGCAGTATTGCTGTTGATCAGTATCATCGTTATGCAGAAGACGTGCAACTGATGAGTGACTTGGGGTTCCAAGCATATCGATTTTCACTTGCATGGCCTCGCATTCTTCCCGATGGACGAGGCGAAGTCAATCTGAAAGGCTTGGAGTACTACATAAAGCTGAGCAAAGCCCTTAAAGCCAAGGGCATCAAAGTTGTAGCCACGCTTTATCATTGGGATCTCCCACAAGTGCTTCAAGACGAAGGAGGATGGGCGGTACGTTCAACAGCGTATGCCTTTGCAGAGTACGCAAAAGTGTGCTTTACCTATCTTGGAGAGTATGTAGATCAGTGGATCACGCTCAATGAACCTTTTTGCAGCGCCTATCTTGGATACTTGTGGGGTGAACATGCCCCTGGCATCAAAGATCCAAAACAAGCATTCAAGGCAGTGCATTACCTTAATCTTGCACATGGATTGGCTGTGAAGGAGTATCGGAACATTGGCCTGTCAGCACCAATTGGGACAACGCTCAATCCGAGCTGGCCGAGACCTGCAACCAGGAGAGTTGAGGATAAAAAGGCAAGTGAACTTGCGAGAGCGCTGTTTACCGATGTATATTTGCTTCCTCTGCTCGGAAAAGGTTACCCCCAGTCGATGAAAGAGGAATTGCATATCAATTTCCCCATAGAACCAGGTGATATGGAAATTATCTCTCAAAAGATTGATTTCATTGGGATCAACTACTATCAGGAACAGGCTGTGACGTATGATCCCCAAGAACCATTCTTATTCAAGGAAGTTCCCGTTTGGCAAAGAACGACCAACCAAGGTTGGCCGGTAGTCCCCAATGGGTTGCTCAGATTGCTGAAGTACTTTGATACTGAGACCGGTGGAATGGATTTGTATATTACCGAGAATGGTTGTGCATCTGATGATAGTGTTGAGAGTGGAAGAGTGCATGATCATTTTCGTTGTGATTACCTGAATCAACATTTTGCGGTCTGCAAGCAAGCTATCGATGAAGGCGTTAACCTGAAAGGATTCTTTGTCTGGTCCTTCGTGGATAATTTTGAATGGGCTTGGGGTTATTCAAGAAGGTTTGGGATAGTTTATGTTAACTATGAGACACAACAAAGAATTCCAAAAGATAGTGCATATATGATGAGAGATATTATTGCAGGGTATTGTGAATATATATAATAAATAACAAAAACAATATAGAAAATATATTGAAAAAAGTAAAAACAATATAGAACATACAAGGACTAATACAAAAACAAAGTATTAGTCCTTG
>JAAYQY010000262.1 GCA_012519125.1 Spirochaetales bacterium | reverse complement strand
AGCTTCCAACACCCTCTGTCTTGCAGAGGTGGGATATGGGACAGTCCTCTCAGGGCTGTGCAAGAACAGTGGCCTGGACCTTGTGTGCAGGAGTCTGGGCACCGAATCAGCAATACAAGAGTTTGCAAAGGAAACGACGATATGAGTGAACGTATGCATGCATTGGTTACCGGCGGTTCGAGAGGAATCGGCCTTGCGATCATCCGGGAACTGCTCAGCCAAGGGATGGAAGTCTGGTACCTCTCCAGAAGCAAGGCAGAGGAGCTGGAACGTGATGTGGCTCACCACGTGAGCTGTGATATGGCCGACCGAGGCCAGGTCGAAGCCGCACTCGAAGCTGTGATCGCTGAAGCGAAGCATATCGATGTCCTGGTGAACAATGCCGGCATCACCCGCGACGGCCTGATCATGCGCATGAAGGATGAGGCGTGGGATGAGGTGTTGGCAGTCAACCTTACGTCGGTCTTCCTCACCTGCCGCCGTCTCAGCCGCCTGATGGCGAACCAGAGAAAGGGCTCGATCATCAACATCAGCAGTGTGGTGGGCATCATGGGCAACGGGGGGCAGACCAACTATGCGGCCAGCAAGGCCGGCATCATCGGCTTCTCCAAGAGTCTTGCCCGTGAGCTTGCGTCCCGTTCGGTACGGGTGAATGTGGTTGCCCCCGGCTTCATCAGCACGTCCATGACCGATGTGCTGGGAGAGCAGACCAAGGAGCAGATCAAGACCCAGATTCCCCTTGGTCGCATCGGCAACGCAGAAGAGGTGGCCAGAAGTGTGGCCTTCCTCGCATCAGAGAATGCTTCCTACATCACCGGCCAGGTTCTGGCTGTTGATGGCGGGATGTCCATGTAAGGGAGAGAGAGATGAGTGAACTTGAACGCGTCGTAGTAACAGGAATGGGGACGGTGAACCCCTTGGGAACCAGCGTCGAGCAGTTCTGGAACCATATCAAGGAAGGTGTTTCGGGAATCGGGCCCATCACCAAATTCGACACGACCGACTACCCTGCCAAGATTGCCGGTGAAGTGAGGGATTTCGATCCTTCCGACCTTTTGGACCGCAAGGAAACCCGCGGTATGGCCGACTTCACCAAGTTTGCAGTACATGCAGCGGTGCAGGCGATGAACCAGGCTAAGCTTGAGGCAGGCTCTTACGATCCCTACCGCAGCGGAGTCTATCTGGGCAACGGCATCGGCGGCTTTGAGGTGGTGGAGGAGAATCTCTACAAACTCTATGAACGAGGTCCGCACGCTGTGGCCCCGCTCACCATCCCCAAGCTCATCAGCAATGAGGCTGCAGGAAACATTGCCATCCACTTCGGGATGCAAGGCCCCTGCCACACCACCGTCACGGCCTGTGCTTCCGGCACGGATGCCATCGGCGATGCCTTCAATGCAATCCGCTTCGGACAGGTCGATGTCGCCCTCAGCGGTGGTACCGAGGCTGCCATCACCAAGCTCAGCGTAGCAGGTTTCTGCCGCCTCCAGGCCCTTGCCACGCGCTACAACGATACTCCCCAAATCGCCAGCCGTCCCTTCGACAAGGAACGTGATGGGTTTGTCATGGGTGAGGGTGCAGGAATGCTTGTGCTCGAATCGCTCTCCCATGCCAAGAAGCGTGGGGCAACCATCCTCGGTGAGATTGCCGGTTACAGCATGACCTGTGACGCCTACCACCTGACCGCCCCGAATCCTGACGGCGAGGGAGCAGCCCGCGCCATGCAAGGAGCTCTGGCTATGGCAGGAGCCAAGCTTGAGGAAGTCGACTACATCAATGCACACGGTACCAGCACTGCAGCCAACGACTCGATGGAGACGAAGGCAATCAAGCGTGTGTTCGGTGAGCATGCGTACAAGCTGAAGGTCTCCTCCACCAAGTCGATGACCAGCCACCTCATCGCCGCAGCGGGAGCTGTGGAAGCGATCGTCTGCCTGCTGGCCATCCGTGACCACTACTATCCTTGCACGCTCAACTTGACAAATCCCGACAGTGAGTGTGATCTTGACTATGTACCCAACCAGGGCAAGGGGGGTACAATTCGCTATGCCATGAGTAATTCCCTCGGCTTTGGTGGGCATAACGGTGTGCTTGTTTTCAAAGCCTATAATCCAGCGTAAGGAGCGTTCTGATGTTT
>JAAYQY010000261.1 GCA_012519125.1 Spirochaetales bacterium | reverse complement strand
GCGCTTGCCCCGGTGGTCAGTGTTGATGGGGTGATACACTCCCGCGTTACCGAAAAGGAGTTGCTCTCGTTCATTGATGCCTTGGCACAACCCAAGGAGGTGGTGGTATGATCGAAAAACTTGCACCTTTGAAGCATGAGGGAGAGCAGAGCCTCTATCCGAACAGACCGATGATAACGGTGGGCATGGGGACATGCGGCATCGGCAGCGGGGCCGACCTCGTCTACCAAGCTTTTTCTTCCTACATCACAGAGCACAACCTTCCCATTCTCTTGCGTTCTGTCGGCTGTTTCGGCTTTTGCAGTGAAGAACCGTTGGTCATGCTCTATCTGCCTTCCCACCCATTGGTGGTCTACAGCAGGATTGAACCCTCTGATGTTCCCTCGCTTGCTGACAATCTGCATGAAGGCCGCTACTGGCGTGAGCACGTCTTGTGCAAGATTTCGGCATGGGACCATCATCTGAGCTTCCACTCCTACGGAGAGGGGCTTGCCGAGCTGAAAGAGTGGAACGAGCTTCCCTTCTTCCACTCCCAGACAAAGCTGGTGCTGCGCGATGCAGGCCTGATCAACCCGGACAGCATCGAAGAGTATGTCGCGGTGGGCGGCTATCGCTCATTCGCCTCCGTGCTTGGTGCGCAGAGCCGCGAGGAAGTGCTTGCCCTCGTCAAGGACTCCCATCTGCGCGGGCGCGGTGGTGCAGGTTTTCCCACCGGCCTGAAGTGGGAGCTGATGGCCAAGGAACAGGCAGAGCGCAAGTTTGTCATCTGCAATGCTGATGAAGGCGACCCCGGGGCCTACATGAATCGCAACGAGATGGAGAGCGATCCTCATATGGTCATTGAGGGAATGCTCATCGGTGCCTATGCAACAGGTGCCAAGGAGGGCATCATCTATGTGAGGGCTGAATATCCTTTGGCCGTGCAAAGGCTCAAAAGAGCCATCGCCCAGGCCTACGAACACAATCTTTTAGGCAAGCACATCCTCGATAGCCATCTCTCGTTCGATCTGTCGGTTGTGGAAGGAGCCGGTGCCTTTGTATGCGGGGAGGAGACTGCTCTCATCGCTTCCTTGGAAGGAAAGGCAGGCCGCAGTACGGCAAAACCGCCATTCCCTTCACAAAAAGGATATTTGGGCTGTCCCACCACCATCAACAACCTGGAAACCTGGTGCAACATTCCCCTGGTCATCGGCAAGGGCAGCAACTGGTTCCAGAAGATTGGTACCCCCAAGAGCCCCGGAACGAAGGTCTTCTCCTTGGTGGGGAAGGTCAAACACACCGGTTTGGTGGAGCTTGCATTGGGCGAGAAGCTGACCACCCTCATCTATGAGGCTGGAGGCGGCTCTGTGCAGAGCACCAAGCGCATCAAAGCTGTCCAGAGCGGAGGACCCAGCGGCGGCTGCATCCCTGCCTCACTCTTCGACACCCCCATCGACTATGAGAATCTCACAAAATTGGGAGCCATCATGGGCTCGGGAGGCATGGTGGTCATGGACAACGACAACTGCATGGTTGACTCAGCCCGCTACTTCCTTGAATTCACCACCAAGGAGTCGTGCGGGAAGTGCACCCCTTGCAGGGAAGGACTTTCCCAGGCCCTGGCTATTCTCAACCGCATCACGACAAGCGAGGGGAGGATGGAGGACCTCAAGCTTCTCTCTGAGCTATGCAGCCATATCAGCGACACCTCGCTCTGTGGCCTGGGACAGTCGGCGATGAATCCGGTTGCCACCACCTTGCAGTACTTTCAGAAAGAGTATGAAGAGCACATCCAGCAGAAGCACTGCGAAGCAGGCACGTGTGAGGCAATGGTCAGCGAACTGTGCTCAAACTCCTGTCCACTGGGAATGCGTATCCCCACCTACATAGCGCTGTTAAGAGAGAATCGCTTGGTTGAGGCTTTTACTTCAACGTTGGAGGACAATCCGCTGCCCGGGACCTTGGGAAGAATCTGTCACTTTCACTGCCAGATGCGTTGTCGCAGGGAGAGCTTGGACAATCCCGTGCACCAGGGCGAACTACACCGCTATCTGGCCGACCCCCTTTACAAGATGGGTCAGGAGCAGGATGTCTACCAGGATATCCTGCGTCGGATGTACAAGCCTACACACAAGAAGATCAGCATCGTCGGAAGCGGACCGGCAGGACTCAGTACCGCTTTCTACCTCTCTCGTCTCGGCCATTCGGTTACCATCTACGAGCAGGAGAAGGAGGCGGGGGGAGTGCTCCGCTACGGCATTCCCGACTACCGCCTTCCCAAGGATATCCTTGCCAAGGAGTTGGAGATTTTCGGTTTGCTTGGCGTCAAGTTTGTCTTTTCCACGAAGCTCGGCACCGACATAAGCCTCGATGAGCTCAGAAACATGTCTGACGGTGTCATTCTCGCCCTCGGCTCCTATCACCATGCGAATCTGGAGCTCCCCGGTTCAGAAGGATCGGGGGTGGTGCAGGGAACCGACGTGCTGAAGAACCTGGCGGTGAAAGAGCCCGAGCAGGTAGGCAAGAGAGTCGTAATTATCGGGGGAGGCAATGTTGCCATCGATGTGGCCCGCTCACTGTGGAGATTGGATAAGGAGGTGGTCATCGCATACCGTAGGGAAGTGGATGAAATGCCTGCCAATCGCAGTGAAATTGAGGAAGCTCAGGCCGAAGGCCTTGCATTCCGATTCAATGTGGCACCCACTGAAATTATTCGTGATGCCAAGCAAAACGTTGTTGCCCTGCGCTGTGAGCACCTGCTCTGTGGTGAGTACGATCTCAGCGGAAGACGCAAGCGAAAGGGCAAAGGCTGCTATGAGGATCTTGCTTGTGATACGGTGGTCATTGCAGTCGGTGAGCGTGTCGATGCCAAACTTTTGGAAAGCGAAGCGCTCTCAGTCTCCTCAAGTGGCCAGCTAGCCGTGGTAAGGCACTCCTACCTGACCTCGAAGCCCAATGTCTGGGCGATCGGGGATGTCATCACCGGCCCTTCCACTGCAGCCGAGGCGATGGGGCATGGCAAGGAGGTTGCCAAAATCATCGATCGTTGCCTGACAGGAAAAGAGCGTTTCTCATCACTCTTCTCAACCTTCACCTACGACAAGAGTGTGGCAAAGACCTTGCATGAGGGCAAAGCAATCCAGTCAGAGCGATTGGATTTGTCACAACGAAAGCACTCATTTGCCGAAGTGAACAAGGGCTACACTGGCCGCCAGGCGAGGATGGAGGCAGGTCGTTGCCTGCGCTGTGACATTCACCTAGAGGAGGTACTCAATGGACAGCAACCAAGTGCACGTAACAATTGACGGCAAGCAGCTCGATGTTGCACAGGGAACGAAAATCATCGACGCTTGCAATCTGGTGGGCATCCACATCCCTTCCCTCTGCTATCTCAAGGACATCTCCTCGTACGGGTCTTGTGGGGTCTGTGTGGTTGAGGTGGAGGGAGCGAAGCGCTTGGTGCGGTCTTGCATGCAGTCGGTACAGAACAACATGGTCATCCACACCCATACCCAGCGAGTCCTTGCTGCCCGAAAAACAAACGTGGAGCTGTTGCTTGCAAACCATGAGATGACCTGCACCACCTGTGAACGAAACCTCAATTGTGAGTTGCAGGAGCTTGCACAACAGATGGGTATCAGGGACCAGCGTTTCGTGAAAACCAGGAAAAAGCCCCTTGCACTGGACCTGACAAGCCTGAGTCTGGTGCGCAACCCCAATGCATGCATCCTCTGCAACCGCTGTGTGGAAGTGTGCAGGTCCATGCAAAGTGTCAGTGCAATCCAAATGACCAGGCGAGGACTCTCCACCCAGGTAGCTACGTTTGCCGATTTGGGGTTGGGCAACTCGGTGTGCACCAATTGTGGCCAGTGCTCCTTGGTTTGTCCTACCGCCGCCATCACCGAGAAAAGCAGTGAACAGGAGGTCTTCGACGCCCTTGCTGATCCCAATCTGGTTGTACTGGTACAAACTGCTCCTGCCATCAGGGTAGGGCTGGGTGAAGCGATGGGTATGGAGGAAGGTGCTCTGGTGACAGGGAAAATGGTCAGTGCGCTCCGAGCCATGGGTTTTGACCGTGTCTTTGACACGCAGTTCAGTGCCGACCTTACGATCATGGAAGAGGGCTATGAACTGATCGAACGCATCCAAAAGGGGGGCGTGCTACCCATGATCACCAGCTGTTCGCCGGGGTGGATCAAGTTCATCGAGACGTTCTATCCGGAGCAGACCGATCACCTCTCCACCTGCAAGTCACCCCAGCAGATGTTCGGTTCCATAGCCAAAACCTACTATGCAGAGAAGATGGGCATTGACCCGCGCACGATCAGGGTTGTGTCCATCATGCCGTGCACCGCCAAGAAGTTTGAGGCCGGACGCAACGAGATGGACAGCTCCCATACCTACTGGCAGCACAAAGGATCAGTAGGAGAGGACGAACACTTCTGTGATGTCGATTACGTACTTACCACGCGCGAGCTTGCCAGAATGCTCAAGCGTCTGGGCATCAACTTCGCATCTCTGCAGGAGAGTACGTTTGACGACCCATTGGGAGAGTCCACAGGATCGGCAGTCATCTTTGCCGCCTCAGGCGGAGTCATGGAAGCTGCCTTGAGAACCGCATATGAGAAACTGACGGGGACCAGCTTGGAGAATCTTGAATTCTCTGCTCTGCGGGAGCGCAAGGGGATTCGGGAAGCAACCCTCCAAATTGGTGATCTTGCCTGCAAGGTTGCGGTAACCAACACGCTGGGCAATGCGAGGGTGCTTCTGGACCAGATCAAGAACGGGACCAGTGAGTATGCGTTCATCGAGGTGATGACCTGCCCCGATGGGTGCATAGGGGGAGGAGGGCAAAGCATTCCCTCCCATGCCGAACAGAGGAGCAAACGCATTGAAAGCATCTATGAGGAGGATAGGGGGAAACAGAGTAGGAAGTCACATGAGAATCCATCAATCCAAACCTTGTATGCCTCTTTCCTTACCGAGCCGCTTTCAGAGATGAGCCACCACCTCTTGCATACCCACTATACCAAGCGAAGTGCATGGGACTATTAGTCGATCTTTGGTGACGGAGCGGCTGATTTTTGTGCTATAGTACCGAGAGGGAGGCAGCATGAAAATCCTTGCATGTTCTGATATTCATCTGGGACGCATCCCCCAAGTAGGGGAGGATGAGCAGCAAAGCGGCCAGAGCAGTTGGAATGCAGTGGTGAACACAGCGATTCAACTGGGTGTCGATGCTCTTGTTCTGGTCGGCGATGTTGTCGAACAGGAACATGCTTGGCTCTCCGTCTACCAGCCGCTTCTCACTGGTTTGGAGCAGTTGAAGGCAGCTGGCGTCAAAGTCGTAGCGGTGGGTGGCAACCATGACTACCATGTCTTCCCTCGCCTCGCACAGGAGAGTGATGCGATTACCCTGCTTGGACTCGGGGGAACATGGGAAAGCTTTGACTTGGGACCTGTCAGATTCATCGGTTGGTCTTTCCCTTCCTCTCACACCCGAATCAATCCGCTCAAGGAGTTCGATGCATCCCTGCTCGAGGGAGCCACCCTTTCCTTGGGCTTGCTGCATACCGATGTGGGGGTGCTGACCAGTGTGTATGCACCCACCCAGCCAAGTGATTTCACTTCCAGTACGGTTGGGCTTTGGATGCTGGGACATATCCACAAGCCGGATAGGGTTGCAAACAGCAATGCGTACTACTGCGGCTCTCCGTTTGCCTTGGACAAGAGTGAGATGGGCCGCCATGGTGCTTGGCTTTTGCAGACCATTGCAAACAGTACCTGGGATGAGCCGCAGTTCATCAATCTCTGCCCCTACCGGTATGAGCGACTCTCTGTCGATATCAGCGGCTTGCGTGACCTGGAAGCGATTCGAAGCAAAGTCACCTCCTCTGCCCGTGACTACGTCTCCACGCTGCAAGAGCCATCCAACCTCTATCTAGTGCCTGTGTTTGTCGGCACACTCTCTCCCTCTGTCGACCTCTCCCTTTTCTTTGGCTCCTTGGAGGAGCGTGAAAAGCTGTTGTTTGAGCAGCAAAAGAGCAAAGTCTATCTGGTAAGCAAGTTTGTTGATGAAACTGAGCTTGAGGTGGACCTTGTATCCTTGGCAGAGGGGCAGGGCCCGGTTGCCTTGCTTGCAAGGATGCTTTTGGATGAGGATGAAATGGCTTCTCTTGCCCACAAGTACCAGAGCCTCGATCGTGAGAGTTACAACAGCTCAGCCTTCGGTCTCTTGGAACGAACGGTACTGGATACCGATGAGGCGATCAAGAGGAGCAACCAGGCAGGAAGAAAGCTGCTCAAAGCCATGTTGGTCCAAATTGAAGGGGGCTTATGATGGGAAGTGCATATCGGTTTATCCGTATCCATCTTGCCAAGGCCCCTGCCTTTACCAGCCAAGCATTTCCCCCCATCGGGGATTTGGGTGAGCATCTGAACATCATATGTGGGCCGAACGGGGTGGGGAAAACCACGCTGGTCAGAACCTTAAGATCCCTGATTGCTAAAACAGAATTCCAGTCAGATTATGAAGCCGAAGCGCAGTTGCAGGATGGAGATGAGCTCTGGCAGCTCTCGCTCTCCCAAGGCAAGCTGAAACAAAAGCGACTGAGCGATAATGCAGAACTTGCCCTCCCCGGAAGCAATGAGGAGTTTGCCGACGCCTACTCATTGGCATTGCATGAATTACTCAGCCAGCAAGAGGGTCTGGGTTCCTCCTTCTTGGAAGAGATCCAAAAGCAGATGCAGGGTGGCGTGGACTTGGATAAGGCATCAAGCCTGGCCAATGCACTTTCCTCATTCTCCACAGCGGGCCTCTCGTTGGTCAAGCAAGTCAAAACGCTGCGGGAAAAGGTGGATGAGAAGCAGAAGGAAATTGCCCGGCTCATTGAGCTTGAACAGGCGGGGGTGGGCAAACAAGAAACGATCAAAACACTCGAGCAACAACTGCAGGCCAAAGAGAAGGTTCAGTTGCTCTTGCAGTGTAAGCAAGCACAAGAAGAGTTGGCTGCGCTCTCACAGCAGAAGCAGTTGTTTGACGAGCGGTTGGAGCTGGTTGATCCACACAGCCTCAGGGATGCTGAGAGTCGCAAAGAGGAAGCCGAAAGAGCTGAGCAGTCACTGAAGAAGCTGCGTGATGAGCTTGCCTCCTGTGAATCTGACCTCCTTGGCTTGGCGGTGCCCCAAGTCTTGCTCGATGATGTGACGATGCCCGAGCTTCTTGCAAACCAACTTGCCCTGCTTGCCAAAGCCCAACTGAATCTTGAGCAAGTCAAGAAGGATGAGATTGAGAAGCGATCAGCGCTCAATGATTGGGAAGAGCAGTTCTCCTGGTTGATTTCCCAAACTCCTGAACCAAACACTCTGAAGGAGAAGCTTCAAACCCTTGGCCAATTGGCCCGGGACGTGGAAAAGCTTCGTTGCAGATTGGCAAGCGCACAACAGGTGGCTCGCGACTTGGGCGAAGTGGAACCCTTCGATGACGTGCTGCTTGAAAACCTTCGGTCGTTGAAAAGTGAACTGATCCGACTGCTTGCAGCGTATGACCAAAACAAAAGCCATTCCTCAAGACAGCAGAAAATCGTGATGCTGATGGCATTGGTAATAAGCCTTGTGTCGCTTCTGCTTGCACTGTTCGTACATCCGCTCTTTGCCCTGGGTTCCACGCTGGCACTCATCGCCCTTGCCGTGATGAAAAGCGGCCCGGCAAAGGCCGGCCTGCAATCACCGCAACTGGATGTGCTTCTGCACAAGCTTGGCTATCCTTCAGGCAACCCCAAATCTCTGCAGGCGCTGACCGAACTTACCGCCACCGTGTTGCAGGATCTTGCAAACAGTGAGCGCATAGCAGAAAGCAATAGGATCAGAAAACAAGCCGTCCGAACCAGGAGTGAGGCTGAAGAGGCGTATCAGGCATGGAAGGATGCATGGAAGGAAGCGAGCAAGGCTCTCTATCTTTCCGACGCTCCGGCCTTGGAAGGAGCCCCCTTCTTCCCGGTAGCCGAACGTCTGAAGGAGTGGCATGCAGCCCTCGTTGCCCATCATGGTTCCCTTGCTGTCCTCAAGGATGCAGAAGAGCACTATGAAGTCGTATTGGAGAAGCTGCGAACTTTATGTGGAACCGAAAAAGAAGCTAGTGAAAGCTTGGTAGCGTATGCGAAAACCTTGCTCAAGCAAATAGAGGAAAGTCATTCCTTGCTGCGTGACAAGGAGAAACTGCTATCGAGTATCGACGAGCAGCAAGAGCAAACCAGCAAGATACAAGCCAGCTATCAGGCACTCTTTGAGAAGTATGGGCTTGTATCCGATGACCTGGCCACCTTGAGGCAACTGGTTACCGCTCTGCCTGCCTATCAGGAGCTCAAGGACAAGGTGAAGCTGGTGCAGCTCCGCTTGAAAACCTTCAATGATGAGATACAAGCAGAAGCAGAGGGTATGACCCTTGAGGCCATCAAAGCCCAATTGGACAGGTTCGAGCCCATGCAGAAAGAGTTTGATGCATTGAATGCTGAGCTTTCTGGTGAGCGGGCCATCATCAAACAGGCGAAGCATGATGCCCAATTGGAGCAGGTTGAGCACAGCTATGCTCTCAAGAGGTCCGAGTTGGAAGAGCGTAGGGAAGAAGAGGTACAAGAGCGCATGGTGCACCTTTTGCTCTCCCAAGTACGGGCACAGACAGAAACCTCATTCAAGCCTGAGGTTCTGATGCGTTCCAGCGATTGGCTGGCCCGTATCACCTCACAGCGCTACACTCTTTCGGTAGGGCCGAAAGGCTTTGCAGCACACGATACGGTGTTGCAGCAGAGTTTTTCACTCGATGAACTATCCAGCGGTACGAAGGTACAATTGCTGTTTGCTGTTCGCATGGCATTCTTGGAGATGCAGGAAGCCTCCTCAGGCTATCGCTTTCCTGTCTTTTTTGATGAGGTGATGGCAAACAGCGATGATGAGCGCTCACTGGCAATAGCGAAGGCAATTGCCGAGATTTCACGAAACCGCCAGGTTTTCTACTGCACCGCTCAGGCTGATGAGGTGGATAAGCTCACCACAGAGGCGGGCGATCTGGTGCATGTCATCGATCTTGAGGATGCGAAACGAGGATATGCGCTTCAGCGCCACCCCTTCATTGCTCCCAAGAGTACCCTGCAAAGCCTCCCTCCCTTCAGCAACGATTACAACCAGTACGCAAAGGCCTGCTCCGTGGCGAGTCCTGCCCTGTACGGCCCGCTGGGGGAACTGTCCAGTTGGTATCTGTGTACGTCAAGCAAAGAGCTGGAGGCCTTGCTTTCCCGAGGATTGTCCACCTGTGGACAGGCAAAAGAGG
>JAAYQY010000260.1 GCA_012519125.1 Spirochaetales bacterium | reverse complement strand
TGCCCAACCCTCCCAAGACCGCATCTCTTCGGTAGTGGAGCAATACGGTATCTACCAGCCGATAGACTATACCCGCCTGAACACCGCCCAGATCGACCCCTCGCTGCTTGAGGCAGTGAAGAAGAACACGCTGGTGGATGGCAAATCCTATGCAGTACCCCATGTCTATGGGACGGAAGGACTGGTGGTCAACAAGGCGAAAGCCCCCGACATCAAGGACTTCAAGGACTTGCTCGATCCCAAGTATGCAGGAAGAGTCTCCTACCGCCTGAAGAGACCCACCCTCATCGGCATGGGCTTCTCCCTCGGCTACGATCCGTTTGCACTCTACTCCGATCCTGCTGCCTACCAGAAGTTCCTCGACGAGATGGAAAAGGTGCTGATCGCCGGCAAGCCTTCGGTAAAGACCTATTGGGACAATGGAGACCAGCTTCTGCAGTCACTGCGGTCGGAAGAAGTATGGGCCGCATCGGCTTGGGAACAGGCCGGGTGGAAGTTGCACTCCGAGAACCCGAACATCGACTATCTTGCCCCAACCAGCGGAGCACTTGCCTGGGTTGATACCTTTGAAATGCCGGCCAAGAGCGAGAACCTCGATGCAGCCTATGCCTACATCGACTTCATGCTGAGAGCCGAGAACGCCGCGTTCTTCACCAACCGTGAAACCTACGGTACGGCATCCAAGGATGCAGTGAACTATCTGGACCCGGAGATCAAGGCAAACTTTACCCGTGGTCTTCCCCCTGAAGTCCTGGCGAACATCAACTGGTACCCAACCGTACCGGCTGGGATTGAGGAGATGGAAGGAAAGACACTCGACAAGATCAAAGCTGCCCGCTGACAGATCTGACAGCATAGTGCCGATGGCTGAACACCAGCCATCGGCATTTCTGCAAGGTAAACAACAGTATGGATAGTGCACTCTCAGTACAAAACGTCACCAAGCGATTTGGTGATTTCACCGCAGTTGACCAAGTATCGTTTGAAGTGGAAGACGGCAAGTTCTTCTCCATTCTCGGCCCCTCCGGATGCGGCAAGACCACACTGCTGCGCATGATCGCCGGCTTTTACAAGCCGGATGGGGGAACGCTCCTGTTCAATGGCAAGAACATGGACGGGGTGGCCCCCAATAAGCGGCCGGTGAACCTGGTCTTCCAGAATCTGGCACTCTTTCCCATGATGAATGTCCATGAGAACATTGCATTCGGTTTGCGGCGAAGAGGAGAGAGGGGTCCTGAAGTCGACAGGAAAGTCCGCTCGCTTCTGGAGCGGGTCGGGCTTCCCGAATCGGGCAAGAAACAGATCAGCCAGCTCTCCGGCGGTCAGAAACAACGCATTGCCATCGCGCGATGCCTGATCATGGAACCAAGCGTACTTTTGCTCGATGAGCCCTTGGGCGCCCTCGATGCAAAACTGCGGGAACATATGAAAGTGGAGCTCAAGACACTGCAATCGCAGGTGGGAACCACCTTCGTCTACATCACCCACGACCAGAGCGAAGCCATGGTCATGAGCGATATGGTTGCAGTGATGAACAACGGCCATTTTGAGCAGATCGGTTCTCCGCAAGAGCTCTACCATGAACCCAAGTCCTCATTCGTAGCCCAGTTCGTGGGAAACAACAACAAGCTGAGAGTGAAACTGCATCGTGATGCAGAAGGCGATACC
>JAAYQY010000259.1 GCA_012519125.1 Spirochaetales bacterium | reverse complement strand
GAGCATGAGGGATGCATTGAACGGTATGGTATGACCCCTGTGCAATGGTTTGAGGAGCGGGGGTACTTCAGGATTCCCACCTATGCTGCACACTGTGTCTGGTGTACCGAGGATGACCTCAGGATTCTCAGAAAGCATAACGTCAGTGTGGTCCACAATCCCGAGAGCAACATGAAACTGGGCAGTGGGTTTGCTCCCATACCGAGGATGCTTGAGCTTGGCATCAATGTAGCGTTGGGTACGGATGGAGCGGCCAGCAACAACAACCTTAATATGTTTGAGGAGATGCATCTTGCTTCGGTCATCCACAACGGCTATACGCTCGACCCTGTCATCATGAAACCCGAAACAGTCCTGTCCATGGCCACCGTCAATGGGGCATGCGTGCAGGGCAGACCTGACACGGGAACTCTTGAGGTGGGCAAGAAGGCAGACATTGTTGCTGTCAATCTTGATGCACCGCACATGAAGCCTTCCCTGAACCTGATGGCACTGCTGGTGTATTCGGCACAGGGCAGCGATGTGACGATGACCATGGTTGACGGGAAGATCCTGTACGAGGACGGTGAGTATCGTACCTTGGACAAGGAAAAAATCTATGCTGAGTTTGAGCAGTCGGTAAAGCGTCTCTACCATTGAGGCAACAGGTGCGTACAAAAACAAATCTTACGTTGGGGCTGGTCCAGGGATTCTATTGGATGGCCTCGTGTGTGTTTGTCTCCTTTTTGGTGAGACTCCTACGTGGCTATGGATACGGCGACTACCAGACGGGTATTGCGCTGACGTTCTCATCGCTTGCCTCTCTGGTCATCCAGCCGCTGGTCGGAAGATTGGCTGACAGCGTGCGTTCGGTGAGGAAGTTGCTGATCACCTGCCTCTTGATCGCCTGTGGTTCCGCCCTGCTGCTTGATGCCTTTCATGCCTATCCGTTGGTGGTCTACCTGCTGGTTCTGGTCATCTTCGGCTCCTTCAGATCGCTTGTATACATCATAGACCTCTGGAGTCTTGCGGTCAGCAAGGAGTGCGAGGATTTCTCCTATGGATTCACCCGCTCCTTCGGTGCCGTCTTCTACGCAGTCAGTGCGGTATTCTACGGCAGTGCCATCGATAGGTTCGGTACGAACATCATCATTCCTTGCTTCTGCGCCTTCTCCCTGCTCGTGGTTGTCATGGCCCTGTTTGTGAAAAGCTCCGAACCGAAGGTTGTGGTGGAGATTCATGAGCATTCACTTCCAGCTTTGCAGGCCCTGAGAATACTGTTCACCAACAAAGCCTATCTGGTATTGCTTGTCAGCTACACCTTCATCGAGATGAGTTGCATCGCAAACCAGAACTATCTGACAAGAAAATTCGAAGTTCTGGGTACCGGGGACTTCTATACGGGTCTTGCGCTTCTGACGATGGGCTTGCTGCAACTGATCCCGCTTCTGCTCAACGCAAAGATCACCAGGAAGTTCTCTCCGCCATTCTTGCTGCTGGTGTGTTTCATCGGCCTGAATATGCGCAACCTCATCATGGCTTTCTCCACTACGCCGTGGGGTACGGTGAGCAGCTATCTGACCGAACCCTTTGCCTTTGGGCTGTATATCGGCTCGGTCTTATACTACATGAACACCATCCTGCCTCCGAAAGTGCGCTATCTGGGGATGACGCTCTATGCAGCTCTGACTGCAGGGTTTGGGGGAATGGCCGGCAACTATCTCGCCGGCAGGCTTTCCAAGAGCTACGGCATTCTAGCAATGATGAAGTTCCTTGCAATCCCTGCACTGATCGGTTTGGGTATCTATCTCATCTTCTATCCGGGCAAGGTCAAGCGGACCATTGTCTGAAACACCTGGATTCAGGATTTGGATCTGGACTTGGAATGACTACTTGCTTCCAAGCCCGTTCCACCAATTCATGAATTTTTCCTTGATGGTTTTCTTGGTGATTTCTATGCATGCTTCCGCTCTTCGTTGTGGGTATTGTGTCCAGAAACAGTCTGCCTGGAAAGAATCGTTCTTATCACCCTCAGGTGGGGTATAGGTATAGGAATAGGGTTTGTCTGGTCGCAGATTCACAATTTCGGAGAGTATCTGGTAGCCCTTGGGATCGGTAAGGGTACATTTAATCGGAATATTTGTCTTGAGGGCTTGGGAATTGCGAACTTCCATCCGAAGCGTAAAGGATTCCCCTTCCTTGACGGCTTTCGGAAGTATCAGCATAAGATTAACGGATGCGATGAGCTGCTCCCTGCGCAGGGGGATGGAATCAACGGATGCCTGTTCGTACGGGAATACCATGTTCTCAACGGAAAGGCCCAGAAACGAAGAGTCCAGCAGTTGACGCATCGTATCCAAAACCTGAAGCTTCCCCATAACCGAATCATCCTCTTGGTACTGCTCCTCCAATGCCCGCACTTCTTGATAGAGTGAGTCCACCTCTTTGGCGGTCAGCTCATCCCAAAGGGATTTCCGGACCACAAGATAGACTTTGTGGTCACTCCCAGAAGCCTCCGGTTCATCAAGGTATTCCAGTAGGTTAGCATTCTGCTGGATAATGAAATCAATGTGTTTTTCTACTTTGCTTTCCAATTCGTCTGCTGTCATGTTTGCTGATAGCCGTACGCGCAAATACTCATACTCCTTGCAGATTTTCTCCAATTGTGCGTCCTTGAACGCTCTGTCAGCAATCTCTCTTGCCCGGGTTTTGGAGGAAGCGGAAACCCCCTCATTGATGTAGTACAGGGTGGAGTGGAGGACCCTGGAGCTGAGGATGTCTCTTCTAGCTTGGATCAGCGGAAGGATGAATCCTGCCTTGTCATCAAAGAGGCCTTCCACGAGCGTACCCCAAAGAGTTGCTTGTAGTGAGGAAATGGCCTTGTTGAGTATCTGGATTTCCAGTACAGAAGACATCTCTGGGTAGCGGGCGGATAGGATGGATTCCGCTTTCTCTTTTTCGCGGAGAATTTTTCGTACTTTTTGAGCTTCCCAATCACTTCGTTTGATGACTGCATAGGTGGTCTGTTCATACTTGGGGGTATAGGTCTCCTCAATGTACATGACATTATCGAACTCCTGATGTAGCGTTTCCTTGATGAGCTCCTCAAAGCTGGTAGCTTGCTGTATGCCGTCGTCGGAGAGTGATGCTGTCCTGGTGGAGGAGATGGTTGTCTGGATTTGGGTGGCAAGATCAGTAATTGCACGCATTTTAGCAGTCTGCAATGCTTGCCCTTTGTTCTTGTCAGTTACGATGCCTGTTCCGATATAGTACTCATCAACGGGATACTGCCAACGTTCAAACAACAGAGGGACGGGACTTTTGCACGCACTTGCCGTCAACGTAATGAGAATAATACCCAATACAAAGCCGATACCCCGTATCTTGGCCCTCATGCGTGCATACTACCATGAGTGATGAATAATCGCCAGTTTTTCTGTTTCAAAAATCAAACAATTTCCATACAAAGAGATATTTACCGTGAGGGCATGGCAGGAAAAGTGGATTTCATTGAATGTGAGACATTGACAGCTCTACCTGCTATTTGCACTGTTCGTTGTCCTTCTCAAAACTCGGTACAACAGCGATATCGAAAAGGCTGCAAGTGCTACAAAGATGGCCATCTTGGTGATGAGTGCGCCGATGGGCAGGACGATGCCGGCAGCCGACTGGAATGCTGTCTGTACACAAACCATGATACCCACCATCGAACACACAAAGAGCAAGATGACAAGCACTTCATAGCCAAGGGGCTTTCTGTTTCGAAGCAACTTCACCGTTGCAAAACAAGCCGGTGCGATGATGCCCATATCCAATACATAGGTTATTTCCGTCGTATAGTTCTCTATGAGGGCAAGCGAGGTCCCCTTGAGCATGGCTGTGATGATATCCGGCAACCATGCGACGATAAGGGCTACGCCGGAAACAATCAGAAACGCATGGATGGACTTGTAGGGCAGCCGAATTGATGAGTAGTCAGTCTTTTCCTGGGAAAGCAACCAGATCAGGGAAAACAACGTTCCCGCAAAGAGAGCAATGTAGGGCAGGTGCAACTCGTTGAATACCACACCGAACGAGAGGGATGCGGAGTAGTAAAGCAGCATAGCTATACTACTTGTGAGGAGGGAGCGACTGAGTTTGTCTTGCTTTGCAATGTTTCTGATGAGAAAGAAGAGAAAGATCGGGACGACGACAAAAAGGATTGTTGCATCCGATGCTCTGAAAATGGGGGCCTTGAAGGAGGAGTCATTGGCATAGAGCCCATCCCCATAGAGCGTTATTGCAGTGCCATACTGGTTTGTATAGATATAGGGGGTTCCCCCGTCAGAAGAGTACAACCCCACTGATGCCACCCATACCGTCAGGATCAGAATGATTGCGTAGACCCAATGAATCGGATGAATTCTCTCGTTCATGCTATGTACTCCATGGAACAGGGTTCAGTAGGGACACGTGCTTATGCCAAACAGATCAAGCAAATCTTCTGCATCCTATCATTTCCGCTCTGCTTGTACCATGTTGCTATGGCAGTGCCGCATCAGATACTCCCACTTTCCTGTGATGGTGTACTTACAGGAATTCTTTCTT
>JAAYQY010000258.1 GCA_012519125.1 Spirochaetales bacterium | reverse complement strand
CCGATGATGAGGACCTTCATTCTTCCTTCAATTTGCTGGTGGGAAAATACCACGTAATTTGAACATATCGTATGTTCGCAAGCTCCTGCGCTGAGCGCCATGAGATGATGTTCATCACAGACAGGGTGAATGCACTTGCCACTTTCGGTACAGAAAGAGCCGGTGTGCAGTCTGGTTGCATTCGCAGGGGCTGCAATGTTCTTGACGCGCAGGATTGCACTGATCAAATCCGGAACTATCTTGTCCCAGGAGACGATCAGAATGACCTGCTTGGGGCCATACAACAGGGCAGCGACACGGTTGGATTTACCGTCTACACAATAGACTTCCCCGTGTTCGGTCAGGGCATTGGCACTGGCCAGATAGGTATCGACCGAAAAGCTTTTCTGAAACACCTCGTCGATCTGCTGTTTGCTAAGCCCTTTCTCATAACGGTCGTAGAAGACATACTCTCCGTTTCTGAGCAGGTCCAGGACTCCTGTTTCCGCCAGGGTTACCGAACCTCCGACCGCCACTGTTTCTCCTCTGCGCAGGAGTTGCGAAACATGCTTGACCACGTCAGCGGCAGAAGGGATAAACTCTGCATCGATATTGTTCTTTGCCAAGGCTTTGATTGTCCTTGCTACCTGAAGTTCACGGATTGCCTGCTTGTTTGCGTCCATGTGCTCCCCCTTTGCCCTAGAATACCCAATACGAGGAGCCTTAGCAAGGACACACAGAGTGAGTTGATGCGTGGATTTCGAATATACATTGCATCCTCACCTGATCAATCGTATCCTAGGAAGCAGAAAAGGAGCGCTTATGCACATAACATTCTTTGGAGCAGCACAACAGGTGACAGGCAGTTGCACGATGGTGGAATGCAACGGCAAGTATCTGCTTGTCGATTGTGGTCTCCCCCAAGGCAATGATGAGAAAGAGACAGGTATTGAGCTGCCGTTCGATGCAGCAGCCATCGATTACGTATTTCTTACTCATGCCCATATCGATCATACGGGAAGGATACCCTATCTGGTTCGCAATGGATTCAAGGGAAAGATATTTGCCACCTCTGCGACGGTACAGTTGTGTGAGATCATGCTCGCCGACAGTGCATACATCCAGGAGATGGAAGCTGAGTGGAAAAGCCGGAAAGCCAAGCGAGCAGGCAAGAAAGGGGTAGAGCCTCTTTATACGGTACAAGATGCGCAAAAGTCGATGCAGTACTTTGAGAGCTGTGTCTACGAGGAGATATGCGAGGTTGATGAGGGGATCAAGGCCCGGTTCAATGATGCTGGGCATCTTTTGGGTTCCTCGTCCATTGAACTATGGCTGAAAGAAGGCAAGGAGCGCCGCAAACTGGTCTTCTCTGGTGATATCGGTAACTTCGATCAGCCTTTGATCAAGGATCCCGACTATATCGATGAAGCCGATTTCGTAATCATGGAGTCCACCTATGGGAATCGTACCCACAAGAAGCCCGAAAATGCCGAGGGAAATGCAGTCCCCACTGCTGTCAGGGCTGAGGAGTTGGCCCAGATCATTGAGCGGACGTTCAAGCGGGGAGGCAACGTGGTCATTCCCTCATTTGCAGTGGGACGGACACAAGAGATCCTCTACTTGCTGAGAGTGATCATTGAAAAAAAGATGTGTCCTACCGTTGTCGATATTCCTGTGTTTGTTGACAGCCCCTTGTCAGTAAAGGCTACGCATATCTTTGCAGGCAATCTCTTCGGATATATGGACGAGGAGACCATGGAGCTGGTAAACAAGGGCATCAACCCGATCCTTTTCCCCTCATTGGTCACCATTACCGATGTTGAGGATTCGAAAGCGCTCAACCGGAGAAAGGAGAGCTGCGTGATCATCAGCAGCAGTGGTATGTGTGAGGCAGGAAGGATCAAGCACCACCTCAAGCACAATCTCTGGCGAAGTGAAAGCACCGTCCTTTTCAGCGGATATCAGGCTGGAGGGACACTGGGCCGATCAATTCTTGATGGGGCCCGTCATGTAACCATTTTTGGCGAGCAGATTGATGTGCGATGTGAGGTTTGTGAGCTTCATGGTATCAGCGGGCATGCAGATCAGGAAGGGTTGGTCACCTGGCTGAAGTCGTTCAAAAAGGAGATCCGACGAGTCTTCGTCGTCCATGGCGACAAAGAAGTTGCCCCCTGGTTTGCTTCGTTCGTGTCCCGTACGCTGGGTATCAAAGCATATGCACCGAAGGTGAGGGAGCGCTTTGATCTGCTGCAAGAACAGAAGTTGCCGCTGGCACACGATATGAAGGATACGGTTCTTTCGTACATCAGGGAGCTTGAGGAGGCTCTTGAAAGTCTTAAGAGCCAGGAGGACACCCTCAGAGCCGTGGTGCAGCGGATGGAGAAGGCAGGAAAAGAGCCTCACATGGAAGAGAAGAAGGCTGTCCGGCTCACCAATGCCATCTACCGTTTGGCAAGCGATCTGGAGTATCTGAAAATGAAGTGGGCTTCAGACGTGGATTAGAGGGTTTTACCGAAGATGGCACCCCAGCTCTGTTCTTCAAGGATGGAGAATCCCATGCGTTCATAGAATCCGTAAGCACGGGTGTTCCGGCCGTCCACCCCAAGGTGGATGCCCCGGGCACCCGTTTTTTTGACTGCAGAGCAGAAGGTTTCCATGAGGCTTTTCCCAAGACCCTTTCCTTGCAGGTGCGAAAGGATATCAATATGTAGATGAGCGGGGTATCCCATGTTTTGCCAGATTCCTTCGCCTGGGCCTTTGAGCAGGGTTCTGATCATCTTCTGTTCTGCTTCACTGGAAAAATAGGAGACTTGCTTGTACTGCTCTTGCAGCACAGGGAGCCAAGACGTTTGCATCCACGTGTTGAATGCGCGGGTATCACTGGTGCCTACAATATATCCTGAGGGTGTATTGTTCTCATCGAGGGCAATGAAACACAGTTCTGGGTCAAAGAAAAGATAGGGTGCGGCATAGTAATGACCAACAGAGTAGGGGTCGTGATAGTACGCGGTTCCGTCCAACCCAGCAAAAGCTGTTTTCAGGGCGATTTCGTAAAGATAGGGAAGGTCCTGTGGTAAGGCTTTTCGGATATTCTGCATGACATGGTTTTCCTTTCCCCTTAGGATATCGCTGTTCAGAGAATTTCTCAATCAGAAGTTCTCAAAGGCCAATTTGTTCTGATTCCAGCAGTTACTCTTTGGGTGATAAAATAATTGAAAAAGTGCTGGACAAATAGTTCATTAGGGTGTAATATCCCATCTCGTTCGGCAACGAGAACAACGGCACTCATATACGAGCCAAGAGCTGTGAAGCACTTGACGGAGATTATGGATGTCGAGTACTCTGAAAGAACGCCCCCTTGCGAAAGGGTGTGCTTATAATGATTATTTATCAGTAGAGCGTAGGGAAGAACAAAGAGATTGGAACAGTGGAAGACCACCAAGATGGGCTTCCCAGTCAATTACCTTAGAAATGATGAACGGTAGTGATGAAAAGCTACGTTCGTTTGCGAGGAAAGACAGGGCGAACTATTGAAGAAGTAGAGCCCGCGCCCTCGGG
>JAAYQY010000257.1 GCA_012519125.1 Spirochaetales bacterium | reverse complement strand
TCCTTCTTGCCCAGTTCGCACACATTGGTCCCATTGATCAGAATCGTCCCTGAGGTGGGTTCCACCAAGCGGTTGATGCACCTGATCAAGGTACTCTTACCTGCCCCTGAGGGACCGATGAGTGCCATGACCGTATTCTCTTCCAAGGTGAGGGAAACGCTTTTGAGTGCTTCCTGCCCTGAAGGGTATCGCTTTACCAAATCCTTGATCTCAACCATCTTTGTCTCCCTCTATCCGTGATAGGAACCTACCGCATCCCGAGATGCAATTCCTTCAATAACGTTCACACATTCAGCGAGTATCGCACTATCAGATGCAACAACCGACCACCGGGCAATCCCTTCTTCGCTTTCGCTGGAGCGCTGGGAGATGCAAGCCCAAAGCTTGCTCTCCCCTGCCATCCCCAAGCGAAGCAGGGTTGACCCCAAAGGCTTGCCATCTGTCTGGGTCTTCAACGCTTCATATCCTTGGGCCAGAAAGGCCTGTTCAACCTCGGAGAGAGAATGCAGGCGAAGAGAAGCAGACGGATACGTATAGCCCCACTCCCTCTTGCGTGCCACCCCTGTTTGCAAGGCCAGCAGATCAGAAAACCGATCAGTTTCCTCTCTCCACGTCTTTAAGAAAAGAAGGGTTATCAAGAGCGTACTCTCAATGGCAACCTCCCTTCCCTCATAGGAGAGGGAGAGGTAGTAGTGAGCACTCTCTTCGACCCCAGCAAGCAAACCACGTGAAGCCTGCTCCACGAGCAAGCCTTTGATCTTCGAATGCCCATTGGGTATAAGCGTAGGTTCTATGCCATAGCGGATAATCGAATTGACCAAGAGTGGATTTGCCTTCGGGTCGAAGCCAATGCTCACCCTTCCCTCACTCTTTGCCATGCCCTTCAGTATGGGGGCAAGAAAGGCCATCACCAAGGAGGGCTCCACAGCCTTCAAGCCTCGTGCAACAACATCCACACGATCACCATCACCGTCAAAGAGCAGGCAGAAGTCATAGTCAGGATGCTCAGCAAGATAGGAGAACGTAGAGGAGGTGCTTTGGGCAAGAATCGGGTTGGGAGGACCATTGGGGAAGGATCCGTCCGGCACCATGTTGCGAGCAACCACCTCCACTCCAGCTATCTGGAGGGCTCTGAGTATCTCTGGTGCGCTACTGCCATTGAGAAAATCCACAACAACCTTCATTCCTGCGAAAGAACTTGGCTCCACACCACTTCGACTGAGGCAGTCCTGGATATAACGCTCTTGCTCGGAAAGACAGATGAGCTGACCTCTTTGGGAACCGCTCTCAAGCTTCCGTCCTTCTTCAAAATAGGTCCTGATTGCGCTTAAGCCCCCTGCAGGCCCGATTTGCTCTGCTATGGGTGTACAGTACGGCCCCACCAGCTTCTGTCCAGTGTAGGATGCAGGGTTGTGCGAGGCACCTAGCATAAGACCCATCACCCTGCCTAAGCAGGTGCAAGCGTAGTAAAATTGGCAGGTGGTGATGGGGTTAAGCTCGCTGTATACGGTGAAACCCAGATTGAGGAAGTGGTCGATGGCTTGGCTCTGCAGCGTATTGCCACTGAGCCGAGCATCCCGGCAAACAACAATTGCTTCCACGTGAAGCTGCTCTTTTGCATACACCGCCACCGCATCAAACAACTGCGTTGCCCGTTCCTTGCTGAGCAAGGAGGCATCAATGCGAATGTCATATGCATGAAAGAGTCGGTCTGCAAACGAAGCACTGCTGGTTGACATAGTTCCCCTTGTGTTGGGTTTTTC
>JAAYQY010000256.1 GCA_012519125.1 Spirochaetales bacterium | reverse complement strand
TCCTCATTCGTAGCCCAGTTCGTGGGAAACAACAACAAGCTGAGAGTGAAACTGCATCGTGATGCAGAAGGCGATACCATTGCCCGCTATGCAGACCGCTACGATTTCAAACTCGCCCAGAAATTTGAGGAGAGTGGACCGGAGGATGAGTATGACCTCTTCATCCGCCCTGAAGCGGTCATCATCAACCCAGGGGAGGGTCGGGAAAACTTCCAGACAATCCCGGTTGACGTCACCTCCATCCTCTTTGATGGAGGCAACAGCCGCCTGATGGTCAAACCCCTGGGAACCGACGGCGAGTTGGTGGTGGCCCTCCCCCAGACACGGGAGTATGACTTTATCCGTAGTGGCGATCGCATCCAGGTCGGGTGGGACCTGAACAAGACCATCTGCTTCAGACGAAGTGACTGGAAGTTATATGATGAAGAATAGACAACACATCAAATGGGGATTTCTCTTCTTCTTCCTCCCTGTAGTCCTGTGGCTTTTTCTTTTGATCGTACTGCCACATCTGGAACTGCTGAGACTCTCCTTCACCAAAGCCAATAGCGGAAAGCTCACCTTGGACAACTATCTGGCTTTCTTCCGTGAGCCCATCTACTGGCTTACGTTCGTTCGCACCGCAGGGTACTCCATTCTGGTCACCTTCCTGGTGATGGTCATCTCCCTGCCGGTCTCCTTCTACATCTCCAAGATGGTTCGGGGAAGGATGACCGGAGCCCTGATGATCTTCATCCTGGTTCCCTTCTGGGTCAGCGAACTCATCCGCGTCTACGGCTGGATGATCTTGCTCAGGGAGAGCGGCATCCTCAACCACTTCCTGGTCTCCGTCGGCCTCTTCAAGGAGCCGGTTGAGATGCTTTACAACGACATCTCCATGATCATGGGGCTTGTTTACACCAGCATGCTCTTCATGGTGGTGCCCGTCATCGGGGTGATGGATGACCTGGACAACTCCATCATAGAAGCCGCCTATGACCTGGGAGCCTCCAAGCTGGCCATCTGGAGAACGATTATCATTCCCCACTGTGCCTCGGGTCTCGTCAACGGCGGCATCATCGTCTTCATGCTGGTGCTGGGAAGCTATCTCACCCCGAACCTTATGGGAGGCAAGAACTCGCTGTGGTTCACTGAGCAGATCTACAACCAGATCATCCTCTACTTCAACTGGAACCAGGGGGCAGCATTCGGATTCCTCCTTCTTGCCCTCTCCTCGCTCATCATCTGGATCTTGCTCAAGCTGACTAAACAAAACCTGAAGGAGGTGGTGAAAAAATGATCAGAAGTTTGCCTTCCTCGAAGAAATACCGATATGGATTCACTCTCTTCATCGTCCTCTATTTCATCTTCCTCTTTGCCCCGTTGGTGGTAACCATGGTGCTTGCCTTCAACGACTCCATGTACCCTTCCCTTCCTTGGCAAGGAGCCACCCTCGACTGGTTCTTCGGCAACGGCCCCAAGAAGTATGGCATCTTCCATGACCAGACGAATCTCAGGAGCCTGTTCACCTCGTTCAAGGTGGCCTTCGCCGTCATGATCGTCTCCACATTCCTGGGAACCTGTGCTGCCTTTCTCTTTGAGCAGGAGAACTTCCGCTTCAAGGGAGCACTCTACTTTCTGATGATAGCTCCCTTGGTCATTCCGGGCGTCATCCTGGGTATCTCGATCCTGATGTTCTCCAACACCATCGGCCTGTTCATTGAGGACCATCTGAACATCTATGTACCGTTCCTCGGCCCCGGCTTTCCTCTGGTAGTGCTCGGCCAGTCCTCATTCATCTCCACCATCGTTGCCCTGGTCGTTTCGGCAAGGCTGAAAAAGTTCGACAGGACCTTGGAGGAAGCAGCCTACAACCTGGGAGCGAACAAGGCTGAGGTCTTGTGGTTCATCACCCTCAAGTATCTCAGACCCTCCATCATAGGCGGGGCGGCAATGGCTTTTCTGATGTCGTTCGAGAACTTCAACACCACCATCTTCCTCGTCGGTTCACAGGCTACGCTTCCGATCAACATGTACATGCAGGTACGCGATGGGTCGACCCCGGTGATCAACGCCATCTCCTTCCTCCTGATCCTCGGCACGTCCATTTTCGCGGTGGTGAATCTTTCCAAAGGAAACAAGAAGCTCCTCTGACCACCTCTTCCCAGACCAAGGAAGCGTTGCTACTATACAACCCTCAGTCATAAGGGGGAAAGCCATGAAGATCATCCTTGAAACGGAACGTCTGCTGCTTCGGGAACTGACACAGGAAGACTATCCAATGCTGTCTGCAATCCTGCAGGATCCCCAGACCATGTATGCGTATGAAGGGCCTTTTTCGGATGAGGAAACACAAGCGTGGCTTGAGCGGAATCTGAAGCGATACAAAGAGGATGGATTCGGCCTCTGGGCAGTTGTCCTCAACGAGACCGGGGCCATGGTAGGGCAGGCAGGGCTTACCTGGCAAAGCATCGGCGACACCAAAGTCCTGGAGATTGGGTATCTGTTCAACCGTGCGTACTGGGGCAAGGGGTATGCAACAGAAGCTGCCATTGCCTGCAAGCACTATGCGTTTTCGGTCCTACAGGCCCAGGAGGTGTACTCCATCATCCGTGATACGAACAGTGCATCGATGCACGTGGCGATGAGGGCCGGCATGCAGGTACGAACGCGTTTCACCAAACACTATCGTGGTGTAGACATGCCCCATCTTGCTTTTTCTGTGAAACGGGATGACAAGCATACGTGAGCGCGCGCGTGAGGCTGCACGGTACGTATCCGCACCGTTTTTTCTTGCAGTCGAGTCAGGATTTGGATAACCTCTTATTACATACATCTCACACGAACCAGCAAGGAAAACGTATGGTCCAAACTTCAAAGAGAGGGTTTCGCATACACCGAACACCCAGCCCGTTCCTTCCAAAGCTCACATTGTCCAATGCAGGACAACGGAGGCTGCGATGAGAATACTCCTTCCTGACTTCTTGCGGGGCTTGGTTTCCTCGCTCATGTATATGCTCCTGCTCTTCACCCTGACCAAAACCAAGTTGGAGGGACGCAGGAAAACCATCCTCTTCATGGCTTTGGCCTTTGCCACCAATATCGGCAGTTCCTTCTGGTTCTACATCCAAGCGGATCTGACCGGCCTCTCACGATTCACCATACTCTTGTTCATTCTGGTGGCCATTCTCCTCAAGCCACTGACCAAGCTGAGCATCATGCAGTGGTCCTTCACCTTTCTCACCTCGATCAACATCGCCATGATGATCATAGCCCTCAGCTTCTATCTGGGTCGGCTTTTCCCCTCCCCTGAGTATCCGCATATCGCAATTCGCTTTCTTCTCTATGTTTTGGTGATTTATCTGTTCAAGCGGTTCTTCCTCAACGCCTACCAGTCAGTGGTGAAGAACTGGCCATCCTTTTCGATACTGATGATGTTCATCTTTCTCAATCTGGCCTACTACTTCTTTGTCACTGACGATATCAAGCTGACCTTGGAGCAGAACCGACTGCCGATACTTCTGTTGATATATCTCTCTCTGGCAGCCTACGGTACGATTTTCTATTCGCTGAACAAGCTTGCATCCCTCTATGCCCTCGAGCAAGAGAACCAGATGATTCATGAGGAGCAAGGAAAACTCCAAGCAGTTGCCCTGGAGATGGAAAAGTATGCCAAATATGACATGCTAACCAGCTTGCCGAACAGACGCTACTTCTTCGAACATTTGGAGGCGCTTGTTGCCAAACAGGTGAAGGAAACGCATATATCTGCAGTTCTCTTCATCGACCTGGACACCTTCAAGGCAATCAATGACACCTACGGTCATGATGTGGGTGATGGGGTGCTCATTGCGGTGGGCAACCGTCTGAAAGGGTGCGTACGCGAATCGGATTTTGTCGCCCGGCTCGGCGGAGATGAGTTTGCGGTCATCCTCCATGACATCGAGGAACGGGATCACGTGAAAAATCTTGCCCAGAGAATGCATGCTGCCATCCAGGAGAGCATCCAGGTCGACACACAAGTCTGCACAGTCAACGCCTCGATCGGTGTTGCCTTCATCACTGAATCAGAGAGAAGCAGCGAAACCCTCCTTAAGAATGCCGATGCTGCCATGTATGGGATCAAGCGCAAGGGCAAAGGCGGCGTCTGCATGTTTGGTGATTGCCAAGCGACTACCTGAAAGGCAGGGCTCTGTTCCATCCGACAAAAGTTCTGCGACAAAGTCGAGCATCATGATGCAGCAGATGCTACGCTGGCACCCAGAGGTGGAGGAAAGCCATGGTTGAACAATTGCAGAACGTCGTAACCTACATCGAGAACCATCTTGGGGATGATCTCAGCACTGATGAGTTGGCGCGCTTCATCAAAGGTTCGGCCTACAACTTCAACAAGGTGTTTCTTGCATTGTCCGGCTATACGGTCAGAGAATACATCAGGGTTCGGCGCTTGTCTGAAGCAAACAAGGCGTTGCTCCAAGGACTGGGTGTCACCGATGTTGCCTATCGGTATGGGTATTCTTCGCTGGATGGATTCAGCCGCGCATTTGCAGCATGGGCAGGGGTACTCCCCTCTGAGGTCCGGAAATCGGGGTTCAGCAAAACCGCGCCCATCCTCTCCTTCAAAATATCCGTGATTGGAGGAACCGGTATGGAGTGCAGAATCAAGAAAATGCCCGCATTCACGTTTGCGGGAGTGACAAAACGGGTGCCGATGCAATTTGAGGGCGTAAACCAGGAAATCGTTTCGTTGGCACAATCGATTACAGCCGAGCAGAGGGAAATGATGCATAGGCTGCAGAACATCGAGCCAAAAGAGGTGGTGAACGCCTCTTTCGATGCAGATGCCAATTTTCTGAAGGAGGAAGGAAACCTGACCCATCTCATCGGCGTGTTGACCACCGAAGATGAGGTTGGGCCTCTCCTGGAGGCAATCCCCGTCGAAGCAATGAGCTGGGCTGTCTTTCCCTGTGAGGGGCCCTTCCCCTCCGCTTTGCAGGATACCATGGCACGGATCTATGCAGAGTGGCTGCCGGTTTCAGGCTACGAAGTCATCAATGCGCCCTCTTTCTCTTTCACCAGGATGGATCCAGGCAAACCGGGGTATGCATACAGTGAGGTCTGGACCCCTGTCCAGCAGCGATAGGAAAGAGAATCCACCGAGAGTCCACATCCCTCCCAGGCAGAGGAAGGGATGTGTTTCCTTCATTTCACCCCTTCAACAGCATGCGTCTCCTTCGTCAGGTCGTTGGCGATGTCCATTGAGGCAAAGGAAGAAGAGGAAGGAAGCTGGATCTGGTAGGTCTTCATATCACCCATCCTCAGATTTCCTTGTGAAAGCGTTGCTTCCAGAAGATGGCCACCTCTGCTTGCATCCGATGAGAGGAAGTGCAGGTGCCAAGTAGGCATGTTTATCCCATTCACGTACTGCGGGCAACGAAACGCCACAATGGTTCCTTCCACATCCTCAAACGCGTACTCCTTCTGCTCGGCAGCTATCGCCGAAAGCCTGGGATAGGGCTTTGTTTGGCCCGGTACGCTGCGTACCCTGATGGAAGAGAAAGAACCTGTTATGACCGCTGCATAGAAACGGTTGAAATCATTGCACGTACGGGCAATGGTCTGATCCAGCGCCGCTTTGAGTGCATTGATGTCAACAATGTTTGCAAGAGACCCCTCGTGAATATCCGCTTCAAAGTGGACTGCCATGACAAAAGGCACCAGAACTTCATCATCGGGTATCACCACTGTACCATCGGCCTTTGCCTGATACACCGTTCCCTCCAAGAGGATCATCTCTCCTTCCAAGGTATCGAAGGTGCCGATTCCCGTATCCCCGAGCTCTTTCAGCTCCCCAACGGAAATGATGCCATCGTACTCCCCAAGCAACAGTGCATTGAGCAGCGAGATCTGATGCAGCGTATCGGTCTGCTTTGCGGTGGAGGTACACCCCACCAAGGCCAAGGTCAGCAGTACTATACCCAACGCATAGAGCCATGTACCCAATGGTTTTTTCCTTCTCATGCTTGTTCTTTCCCCCTTCTTGAGAACGATACAAGGTGCAGGATTCCGGCGCAAGAAAATTCCCATTTTGACAAGAACAAATGCGTACAGTACGATGGAAAGAGCAAAGGAGCGACCAATGGCAGCACACTCCATTTT
>JAAYQY010000022.1 GCA_012519125.1 Spirochaetales bacterium | reverse complement strand
TCCGCACTCTCTTGCAAAACCTTCCTCAATGCGGAGCCAAAGGTAGCAATGCTCTCTTACTCCACCATGGGATCGGCGAAAGGGGATCTGGTAGACAAGGTGATTACCGCCACCCGCCTGATCAAGGAGAAACTCCCCACTCTGGCTGTGGATGGAGAACTGCAGCTTGATGCAGCCATTGTCCCCAGTGTTGCCAAGAGCAAGGCTCCCTCCTCAACGGTTGCCGGCAGTGCAAACACCCTCATCTTCCCCGACCTGCAGGCAGGCAACATCGGCTACAAGCTTGTCCAGAGACTTGCTGGGGCAGAGGCCTATGGCCCGATACTCCAAGGCTTTGCCAAGCCGAGCAGCGACCTCAGCCGTGGCTGCTCGATAGAAGACATCGTGGTGACCAGTGCCATCACGCTCGCCCAAGCTGCAGCAAACTGATTTCTGACGGGCAGGAGGGCTTGCCTTCCTGCCCTTGCTTTGCGCTTCCCTTTCCGCTACGATACCTTCGCCTCAGAAGGAGAGGCGCTCGATGGCAAGCCTACGCTCCCAACCCAATCTGCTCGACCGTTCGATTCCCCCGAGAATCATCATTTGGTCCCTCGCCTGGCCTACCATCCTCGAACAGGTGCTGCAGGTCACGGTTACCTATGTCGACTCAGCAATGGTCGGCTCCCTTGGTGCCATGGCTACCGCAGCAATTGCCGTACCCACCTCCACCATCTGGCTGGTGAATGGTTGGATGAACGCTTTTGCGATCGGCTTTTCGGTCCTGATGGCTCGCAACCTGGGAGCTGGGAAAAAGGACCGGGCCAACCTGATCACCCGCCAAGCCTTGCATACCTCACTCTACTTCGGCTTGATTCTCACCATCGTATTTCTTCTGGTTGCCCGCATCCTTCCCGCTTGGATCGGAGCCGAAACAGAAGTGCAAACCCTTGCAAGCACCTACTACCATTATATAGCCTTGGGGTACCTGCCCAATCTGGTGATGATTCTCATCTCCACCCTGCTTCGCTGCAGCGGTGATGCAAAGACACCGCTGATGCTCAACGGTTTGAACAACATCCTCAATGTAGTGCTCAATCTCTTTTTCATTTTCGACTTTGTGCCCCTTGGGAGGCTCACCCTTCCTGGCCTCGGCTTGGGGGTGAAGGGTGCTGCCATTGCCACCACCATCTCAGTGACCGTCACCAGCCTGCTCCTGCTCTTCACGCTGATGACCAAAGACAGCCCAATCAAAATGCATAGGGGAGAAAAAGCCCACTATGAACGGGCAATCTACAAGAGTGCGCTTCGTCTCGGCATCCCCGTGGCATTGGAACGCTCCACCCTTTCTCTGGGCCAGATAGTTTTCACCAAGATGGTAGGAACTTTGGGAACCACCGCCTTGGCCGCCCACTTTTTGGCCAACACCGCTGAATCCATCACCTACCTGCCTCCCTCTGGTTTTTCCACTGCTGCAACCACGCTGGTTGCCCAATCACTGGGAAGCGGAGACAAGGATCTGGCGAAGCGCTTTGCTGACACCTGTACGATTCTGGGAACAGCCTTGATGAGTTTGATGGGAGTGGTGCTCTACGTATTTGCCCCCACGCTGATGCGATTCTTCACCCAAGACGCACAGGTCATCGCGCTGGGGACAACAATTCTCAGGATTGAAGCGTTCGCTGAACCTGCTTTCGGGCTCAGCATGCTGGCTTTCGGCGTATTCAGAGGTGCTGGAGATACACGACGGCCTTTTGCCATCTCAATAGCCGGCATGTGGCTGCTTCGTCTGCCGCTTGCCTACCTTCTGTTGCAGACAACCTCGTTGGGTTTGTTGGGGATATGGATTGCCATGGCAAGCGACTTGAGCTTGCGTGGCCTCATTTCGTTTGTGCTGTATCGTCGGTACACCTGGCTCGATAGCTGGAAAGAGACGCACTGAGGGCAAGAAACTGCTCCCAATCAAGAGCTTCAGCTCGAAGTGATGAATCTACATGAGCATCGTCAAGCACCCACTGCACCCCATCTCTGCCCACCATGGCTCCCACCTTTCCCCCGAGCAGGTTGTTCTTCACTGTCTTGCGACGCTGGGCGAAGAGATCCCGCACCAACGTAAAGAAGTACGTGCGCAAAGATGGAGCAACCTTGCTTTCACCTCGCAAGGTGAACAGTATTACACTGCTGGTGACTTTCGGAGGGGGATAGAATGCCCCGCTGTTGATGGTCGTGGCCAAGCTCACCTCATAATCTGCCTGGGCAAGCAAGGAGAAAGAGGACCAATCCTTTGAGCCTGGCTGGGCACAAATACGGTCAACAACTTCTTTCTGCAAGGTGAACACCATCCGGGGCGGACGGAAGCTGCTCTCCAGAAGCTTGGCAAGGATGACTGATCCGACATTGTAAGGAAGATTGCCACAGATACGGGAGGGTTCACCCTCACGCTGCAACAACGTAGGCAGGGTTTTCAGAGCATCCCCTTCCACCAAACGAAAGAGCGGATCATCACCAAAGGCCTGCTCGCTCAGAATCCTGCAAAACCCATGATCGATCTCAAATGCGGTGACATGCGCTCTCTTTTCAAGCAGCAAACTGGTTATCGACCCGATGCCCGGACCAATCTCCCAAACCTGTTGACCCGCTTGCACCTCAAGCAAATCGACAATGCGCTCACGCACTGGGTGGGATATCAGGAAGTTCTGTCCAAACTTCTTGCTCATCGCCAGATCCTCCCGCTCCAAAAGGCGAGTGATTGCGTTCGGTGAATCGTAGGCAAAGGTCCAGCTCATTGCGGTATCTCCTTCTCTTGTGCAGAGCCTGTCCAGCATAGCCAATGAGGGCGATACAGGTCAACAGAACAAGAAGATAGAGAAGGTATGCCTGAGAGCTGAAGACGAGGGGAAGATCTGTTGCCAAAGCAAGCAGGTCTTCCAGCAACGCTGTGCACTGGGTGAGCAATATGACAGGATATCCGCCGATAATCAGGGAGAAGAGGCTGAGCAGCATCAGCAGATGTATCAGCAACCCTGCAGGATAGGAGAACAAGAGGCCTGCAAGATTCCATGATCCGGTTAAAATCATGGAAGCAGGAGCGGTGCCGAGTATGGCAAGGGCTGTGGTTTTCAACGGAAAGGAAGGAAGTGCCCTGCCCAGGATGAGCATCGTAATGGCAGCATAGCTGAACAGGAATGCAAAGCTGGTGACTGCATACCAGAATAGCCACAGTTGCACTGCATAGGCGAGCAGAAGGGAGAAAACTGGTCGCAGCTCCTGGGATACAGGAAACAAGGAGAATAGGTGCATCAGCAATGCCCTGACCAAGGAAGGCTTGGGCCCGACCAACACCACATATGCAAACGGCAGGAGAAATCCAAACCGCTTGCCCCAATAAGGGCCGAAGAGCAAGGAACAAAACGAGCTGCTCAAAAGCAGGAATAGCTGAAGATGCATACCTGATAGTGCCAATAGATGTGCACAGCCCGCCCCCAGACTTGCATCCTTCAAAATAAAGGAAGCCTCGCTTGATTGGCCCAACAGCAACATCTGTGCAAGGCTTCTCGCTGACGTATCAGCAATTCGCTTTTGAAGCACTATGTTCAGATGCGAGAGGGAAGATCGTCGCTTCAGGCCCAATGAGGTAAGCGATATCACTTGAAACGAGGTGCAGAGAAAAAGGTCGCCTGTTTCAGAAAGCCTTCCATCCATCTCTATCGCAGTACCCGAGACAAGCAACTCTTCCGTTTTGAGCAGGGCTGAAACCACCCCGCTTGCCTCAGCGGTATGCCCCTCTTGGGTAGCGGCACTTTGGAGTGTGAGCCGAATCACCTGCTTGTTGGAGCGGGTGAGCAGGGAGTCCTCGATCAGGACTCCCTCCATGTGGGTCAGTCTATAGGGTTCGAATCCAAACGAGGGCTTGCTTGCCCCCACCGCAAAGCCTCCGAGGACATATAGGGTGTAGGTGACGGTAAGACAGATAAGCATGCTTCTCGCAGGAAACCGACAAACCACCAACAGAAGGAGCCCCAGGGTCCCCAGCAGGAGAGCAAACGCCAGAGGATGGCAAACCAAGGAACTCTGCAGGCAGACTGCGTAGAGAGAGAGGAGCACACTGAGTGTCGAACCCAACAGGAGAAATTGCATACCCTACCAAGATGCGTGGAGGGCTTGTTTGCTTCTCTCAGCTCTCCAACAATGCTACCGTAAGAGCCAAGAGGCTCAGATCCAACCGTTTCTGCATACTCTGGTGAAAGAGACGGGCAGAGAGGTTTACATCCGTCTTGTTCATCGCTCTCATTCTGTGAATACGCTCGGCAAGTTTGCCCAGCGGTTTGTTGTTCACCGCAAGATAGAGCATCAAGGTAGAAGTAATGTCGGCCAGCATTGCATCATCCCCGTCGAAGGAGATACGTTTCAGCTGTTTCTGTTCCACCAGGCAAAGCGCCTGGGAAAGATCCAGAGGATCAAGTGAGGAGGTTTCGTCCAGATAGGTTTCAAGAGCAAACAAGTGCTCTTCCACCACCTCTTCCCGCTCACTGCTGCGCACTTTCATCTCATAGCGCCTCCGCTGGGCGACAGATGAGCGGGTATCCCGCTTGGAGAGCACAGACCAGCCCAACAAGCTCAGCCCAAAACTGATGGCAAGCTCATCGAGCATGGGAAGAGGATCGCGGATGACGAGAGAGAAGAAAAAGTAGGAGGCAGTAAAAATCAGGGCAGTAACCAGAAGACGGGGAACATACTGTTTGTTCTGGATCCAGCGATCGACACTGAAGTCGATGGCCGAATACAGAGCGTAGGTCGCCTCATCCCGTTGGGTTTTGGTCAACATGCCACTGGAAAGAAGACTGACTGTCTCCCCTTCTTCCCAACTGTCCACCCGTTCGGTGTCCAGATAGGGGGAGAGACAGAGGTTCTCCTTGTTCGATCGTTGCAGGAAATAGCAAGTAATCACGAGAGTGCCGCCTTATAGCGTTCAATTCGTGAGGGAAGATCTTTCTCCAGCTGTGCCCGTTCAGAAGCCTCAGCGGTGAAAAAGAGATAATATTTGATCTTCGGCTCGGTTCCACTGGGACGGACCACCAGTTTATCTCCTCCCTCAAGGTGCATGATGAGCACATCTGAGGGCGGAAACTTGTCCTGCTTCCCATCCAAAAGATCCTTGAAATCGGTGATTTCCTTGCCGGCAAGCTGATCACCGGTCTTCAGCTTTCGAAGATTCGCCATGATGGAGGCCATCTTCTCCTTGCCGCTGGCACCTTCATAGTCCTTGGAGAAGACTGCTTCAGTGCTGTAACCCCACCGTTCGTAGATCTGCTCAAGGCGTTCTTGCAGCGTAAGGTTCTGTTTCGCCCAGTAGCACATCATCTCAACACTTGCCAATGCGCTGCTGACAGCATCCTTGTCACGCACCTGATTGAGGGTAAGAAAGCCGTAGCTCTCCTCACAACCGAAAAGGAAATACTCATGCTCACCTTTCGGTCCCTCGAGGTCGGCTATCTGCTCAGCAATATACTTGAAGCCGGTCAGCACATCCTTGCAACGACCTCCTTGGCTCTCGACAATGCGAGCGACCAAATCGGTGGTTACCAGGCTCTTTACCACCAACGGACGCTTGCTCAGCAGCTTGTGCTTGTCTGCCTCAACCAGATAATCAACAAGCAGGGTTGCAATCTGGTTTCCGGTGAGCAAGCGATACTCATCCTTTTTTGCAGAGAGCGGAATGGCAATACCCAAACGATCCGCATCGGGATCGGTTCCCAAGACGATGTCCGCCTTCTCCCGCTTAGCCAAATCCAAGACCATCTGCATAGCCTTGGGATGCTCGGGATTGGGAAGCTCGACAGTGGGGAAGTTACCATCGGGCTCTCTCTGTTGCTCAACCACCACACAGCGAATCCCAACTTTTTTCAGAAGATGCTGGACCGGTATGTTTCCTGACCCATGCAAGGGAGTATAGGCAACAGTGATGGGACTGTCCTGTACCAGATTTGGACGTCTGAGACTGAGCAAGGCCGCATGATAGTAGGCCTCGTCAACCTTGTCGGGCACAGGAACCAGAAGCCCCTTGGAACGGGCATTCTGCTCGTTGATATCCTTGATATCCTCCAGCTTCACCGCATTTGCACGCTCTGCAATGGAGTAGTCATGAGGAGGAGTCACCTGCCCCCCATCTCGCCAATACACCTTGTACCCATTATACTTTGCAGGATTGTGGCTTGCAGTGATGACGATGCCGGCAGTGGTCTGCAAGTATCGTACGGCGAAGCTGAGCATCGGGACTGGATGAAGCGTCTGATAAAGGTATACCGACACTCCGTTGGCAGCCAATACCAAGGCTGCTTCCATGGCAAACAATTCGCTGAAATTGCGGCTGTCATAGGCGATGACCACCGAAGGATTGGCACTGGCTGTCATCAGATACTCACTCAGACCTTGGGTGACTTTGCGCACCATGTAGCTGTTCATCCTGTTCGTGCCGCCTCCGATGATCCCGCGCATCCCGGCGGTTCCGAAGGAGAGGCTGGTATAGAATCGGTCGAACAACGCTTCCCAATCACCACGAGCAAGCTCTGCTTCCACTTCGGTGCGGAATACCGGTTCTCGTTCTGCTTTCAGGTAGGCTTCAGCTTTGCTTCTGAGATCTTTCTCGTTGTATGCCATAGATTGCATCCTCCAACTCGTGTACGGTGTCGACAACCACTGAGCCAGGCAATGATTGCAGTTTTCCTTTCGCTCGGAATCCCCAGGAAACCAGAATATGGGAACAAGGGACATTGGCTGCAGTTTGCCAATCCACCTCACTGTCCCCGATATAGAGCACCTCTTCGGCTGACAAGCCCTGCTTGGCAAGGAATTGTACTATGGCGGTTCGGTCGGGTTTTCGTGGAACCGAATCCATCAGACCTTGCACCCAAGCAAAGTGGAACTCTCCCAATACATCGCGTACGATGGCTCTTGTCAGCTCATCTTCCTTATTGGAGAGAACTCCAAGGATAAAGCCATCATCGTGAAGCTTCTCCAACAACTCCCCGATACCCTCGTACAGCGTACTCCGCTCTGATGGATGGGTGCGGTAGAACTCCATCATC
>JAAYQY010000255.1 GCA_012519125.1 Spirochaetales bacterium | reverse complement strand
TCACACCCTCGCTTCGGTTGGCAAACGCAAGAAGCGGAAAAAGGTGGAAAAAGAGGGACGCAAGTTTGGCTTTGCGCTTACCTATGAGGAGACTGATTCCTATCTCCACCGTTTCAACGGGGTGACCAAGATGGGGATCTTCCTAATCTGGATTCTCTTCAGCCTCACCACCTTTGACATACGGTTCTTGCTTTTTGGTACTGTCTTTTCTCTCTTTTTGCTCACCCAGGCAAAGATACCGATGCGTAAGTTCCGCCCCTACATCATGGGTATGGGTACAGTCATAGCCCTCAATGCCCTCTTCATCTTTCTCTTCAGCCCCGACCAAGGAACGCGCTATCTGGGTACACGGACGATTCTGCTGGGAGACGAGGCGATGCACTATGCTCTGAGTGCCGAGACTCTCTTCTATTTGGTGGTGGTCTGCCTGAAGTACTTTTCAATCTTTCCGATGGCCTTGCTGTTTGTCAGTGTGACCCATCCTTCCCAGTTTGCGTCCTCTCTCAATCGCCTTGGCCTTTCCTATCGCATCTCGTATGCGGTGGCCCTTGCCTTGCGCTACTTGCCGGAGGTGACCAAGAACTATATACACATCCTGCATGCCCAGATGGCACGTGGTGTGGACCTGAGCCGTTCTTCTTCTTTGGGCACGCGGATCCGTTCCATCGGAAGGGTGCTCTCCCCCCTGGTGCTCTCAAGCCTCGATCGCATTGAGGTCATCACCAATGCCATGGTGCTGCGTGGATTCGGAAGAAATGAGAAGCGTACGTGGTATCTTGAGCGCAAGCTGAGCATCTCCGATCTTGTGGTCTTGGCCCTTGGTATTTTGCTCCTTGCTTTCAGCCTCTTCAGTAGGTTTGGATTGAAAGTAATGTTTTGGTATCCATTTTAGAACAATATGGACGTAGGAATGCAAAAAATGTGGTGAAGAGCTTGACAGATGCGCTGGTTATATCCATCTTATATGGAATCAAATCCGAGGGTCATTGGCCGACCCTTGCAGGAGGGAAATGGTGTCCGACACGTTTGTACATGAAATGGAAGAGCAGCTTACGGCAATGAGAAAAGAGTTGCTTGAAAAGCTTAGTGAGGATAACAGCGACTTTCGTGAGATGGTCAATGCCATGGGTATCAAAGACAGCATCGATGTCGCGGCTGATGATATCGCTTTCAAGAAGATGGAGGCGATCAACAAGCATGAGGCAAACCGCCTGCGTTCCATCGAGAATGCTCTTGCCAGGATTCATAATGGCAAGTATGGTCATTGCCTGAAGTGTGCAAAGAAGATTCCTGAGGAGCGATTGCGTGCTATTCCGTATGCAGTGCTCTGTGTTGATTGCAAGAACGCAGAGGAAGTTCCCGGAAGAAGATAAGCTTGGCCATCAGGTAAGCAAAAAAGAACAGATGCCCGTTTCTGCTGTTGCAGGGGCATCTGTTCTTTTTTGTGAAAGCGTCTCTGTCAGACGAGGAAAGGGTTGCTCCGTTCGTTGGCAATGGTACTGGTCGGACCATGTCCGGGCAGTACTTGCACCTCATCAGGCAGTTGCAGAAGTTTTCTGCAACTCTCCTGGATCTGTTCATAGGAACCCCCGACCAAGTCAGTGCGGCCGATGCTCCCGGCAAAAAGGGTATCGCCGGTGAACACGAACTGACCTTCCTCATGATAGAAACAGAGGCCACCGGCAGTATGGCCTGGAGTATGCATGACCAGTAGGTGACTGTCCTGCAGATACTGGCCATCAGTCAGAAAGCCGGTGGGATCGCACAAGAGACTCAGACTCTTGTCGTAGCGTTGGAGGAAGCTGGTGTCGAAACAGATCTGCTTGATGCGTTCGTAGCCTGCCTTGCCCAGGAAAATGGAGTCCTCTTCTGAAACCAGCACTTCAAGATCACCCCAGACCTGTTTCAGATCGCCAACGGCGGTGATGTGGTCCCAGTGAGAGTGGGTAAGGAGGATAGCGACGGG
>JAAYQY010000254.1 GCA_012519125.1 Spirochaetales bacterium | reverse complement strand
GCCAAAGCCCGGCATCGTTACCGCAACAATGTGCTTGCGTTCCAAGCCCAGCAAGTCGAAGGCCCGTACGGAGACCAGCAGGGCAAGGGTGGAGTCGAGTCCTCCACTGAGGCCTATCACCACGCTTTTGCAGGTGGTGTGCTCAAGGCGCTTTTTCAGCCCCAAAGCCTGCAAACGCAGAATCTTCTCGCATCGAGCTTCCCTTCCCCGCTCATCAGAGGGTACGAAGGGAGCCTTCTCATAGTGACGGGTCAGCGTGCAATGACCAACGTCCAAGGTGAAGGGAATGCGTATATAGCCTTCCGGTTGCTCAGAGAAGCTTTGCAACCTTACTCGCTCAAGCTGCAATCTCTGTACATCCAGCTCGGTGATCAAGAGCGCATCACTCACATCAAAGGACTCACCCAGACACTGCCCGTTCTCGTAGATAAGGTCGTGGGGAGTAAACACCAGATCGGTCGAAGATTCACCGTAGCCGGCATCACTATACAGATACGCACAGACCAGCTTTGCACTCTGGCTGGCAACGAGCGACCTACGGTACTCCTCCTTGCCCACCAACTCATCACTGGCTGAGCAGTTGGTTATCACCGTTGCTCCGGCAAGGGCGTGGGAGGTACTGGGGGAGAGAGGAACCCAAAGGTCCTCACAAATCTCATTGGCCACCACCAACTCCTCAAGGGAGGTACAGGTGAGAAGCAGGTGAGTTCCGAACCAGGTTTTCTGCCCAAAGAGGGTAACCTCTTCATTGCCTTCCCGAGGAGTCGAGAACCAACGTTTCTCATAGAACTCCTGATAGTTGGGAAGATGGAGCTTGGGAACCACAGAAAGCAATCGTCCCTTGTGGATGCTCAGGGCACAGTTGTAGAGCGAACCATGCACCATTACGGGGGAACCGAACACAATGAGCATGTCGAGCTCTCGGCTCATCTCCAGAATGGCAGAGACAGCTGCTTCCCAACCCTGCTGCAGGCGCTTGTGCAAAAACAAGTCCGCACAGCTGTAGGCTGTGGTGACCAGCTCGGGGAATACCAGCACTTTCACCTGTTTCTCGTCAGCTTCCCTGATGAGGGTGAGAATGCTCGCCGTATTGAAGGTGGTATCGGCCACCCGTACTGTCGGAGATGCAACTGCACACTTGATGAACCCGTCTTTCATACCTCAGCTCCCCCACGGTCAAGGATGGCGACCACCTCATGATGGAACGTCTGTGGATAGAAATCAAACACCTTGACCTTGCCCACAGTGTAGCCCTCGGAGGCAAAGCGTTGCAAGTCTCGTCCCAAGGTCACACTGTTGCAGGAGACGTAGATGATGCGCATCGGCTTCCAGGAAGCAATCAGCGGTACCAGACTCTCATCAAGACCGATACGGGGAGGATCAACCACCACCGTATCCACCTGCGCTTCCCTACCCTTCGCCCACTCCTCCACTGCTTGGGTGTAGTATTCACACTGCTTGACATTGCGCCTCGCCAAGTTCAAGCACTGTTTCTGTCGCTCGACCGCAATCAGGTGCCTCCCCTCCTGCTCAAGGAAAGCACTGAAGGTACCCACCCCACTGTAGAGGTCCATGACAGAAGAACCGATTGCATGTGCAGCCACATACTCCCCCAGAGAGGAGAGCAGAAAAAAGTTCGATTGGAAGAATACTTCGCTGGTGACAACAAACTGTCTGCGACCGACGGTGGCAACCACCTCCTCATCAAAGAAAGAGAGTTTGGAATCAGCAGCAAAGACGGGAACTTCCAGAAAGCCTCCCTTGCCTTTGCGGTTGGCAAACATGAGTTTTCGGGCAGCGGCAAAAAGAGGCTGGGGATCGGCAAGCAGGGCATTAAGTGCATCGGTAAGAACCATGCATGACTTGATGGGAACAAGGGTATTGCTTTTCTTGCCCAAGAAACCGACCTGTTTGCCTGCCAAATCCACATGAAAGCGCACCCGGTTGCGATAGGCAAATGCAGGACCGGTCTCAACCGGCTCAACCACAATCTTTTCAAGATCGAGGGAGCCAAGGCGAGCGAGATTATCAAGCACTATCTGCTGCTTGATACCGCCTTGTGCTTCAGGGTGAGCATATTGGAAATCACAACCACCACAGATGCCCCAATACGGACAAGGAGGATGGATTCGCTCGTCACTGGCCTCGATGATGTTTGTCACCTCACCGAGGGCATAGCCTGCCTTCTGCTGGACAATCCTGGCTTCCACAAACTCCCCTTGCAACGTCTCGGGGATGAACAGCCGCTTTCCCTCATCGGTTGTGGACAGACCATCCCCTCCTTGGACCAGCTTCTCAATGCGGTAAGGCATCACCGAGCTCCTTCACATAGGTAG
>JAAYQY010000253.1 GCA_012519125.1 Spirochaetales bacterium | reverse complement strand
GCTGCCAAGTCGCACAACCGAAGAGACCAGATCCCCTTTGGTTGTTGCATCAAGGGTCTGGAATCGCTCAAACCAAGAGAGGCTCTCCTCCTTGCCCAACTCCTGTTCCAGCTTCCAGTACCGTACAGAGACTCGGTCCAGCTCACTTGCAAGATACCTGAGCAACGTGCTCTTTCCCACACCGTTCGGACCTTCGATCGCTATGCGAGCATTGTTGGGGATCTCCAAGAGCGGAAGCTGGAGATGACGAACCGGACCCATCTTTAATGCACACGGCTCAGAGTGAAGCAAGACCTTCCTGCGAGCGATTGTTCCCTGCACGGTAATCCCATCAAGACTCTTCTTGAGGTTGAGCATAGACTGGTGTGCAATCTCTTGCGCAAGCCTGTTGCTCACCTGTTGCGCATTGCGAAGCCTTGCGTTCAGTTGGTTTGATAGCTGTCCTGCAATTTTATCTTTTCCACTGACCCTCGCCCCATCGATTCGTCCTTTGGCATCATGATCCTTGGGATCGATGTTTCGTTTCGTATTGATTCTATCCTGTTTGGCAGCATGCTCCGAACGCCTCTGTTTCTCCTGCTTCAGCTTTGCCTGGCGCTTGGTATGCTGTTGGTACGAGCCAAGCAAAGACTGATGTATCCTGCTTGTCTCCTCGATGGCCTTCGAAGGCGGACAGGAGAATTTTGTAACCAAGGGAGCGTGGATCTGCAGTGTCTGGATGCAAAGCGCGTCCAAAAGTTCCAGATCATGACTCACCAGAAGTGCAAGCCCACGATACTCTCTCAACGACTGAAGGATGCAGAGCATCGCCTCCCTATCAAGATGATTGGTAGGCTCATCGATGCACAACATATCACACTCCTGGTAGAGAGCCCAGCCGATTTGAGCACGTTTCCTCTCCCCTTCGCTGAGTGTTCTCCACCGCTCTTGATAATCTCGTTCAAGATGCAGGAGCCCGTGCAATTTGCACGCCTCAGCATCATATCCATACGCAAATTGAGCATAGGTTGGGGGAATCTCTTCTGTCCGCTGTGGGACATAGATACAGAGCTGTGGTCTCTGGATGATACCATTCAGAGGCTTCAAATGGCCTGTGGCCAATTGCAGGAAGGTACTCTTGACTCCCCCATTTGCGCCGATGACCGCAGTCCAGACGGGAGCAAGCGTAAGCGATAGATCACTGAAGAGATCTACTGTTTGTTCTGGATAGTGATACGTAACCTGATGGAATTCCAAGGGTTGGGTATTCATAATGCCTCCTGATTGAGGCGTCACACACGGTCATACTGATAGGAAGACAGAAGGATGAGAACGAGGTGACGCACAGATGATTGGTGCGTTGTCTTGTCATTCCTTCAGTTCTTCATCGTATCACGCTTCTCCTTGTCCTTGGTGCTCAAAGTATATGCAACTTGTGTGTGGGAATCAAGCAGGTCACAGCAAAGGCTGAAGACCGATCCAAATCCCAGCACAGCCGACAAACAGATACACTATGCGCCGAAGCGTTGTGTCAGACACTCTCTTGAACAACAACAATCCAAGATACGTCCCCACGCCAATGGCAGCCCAGCCAACCAGAATGGGAGGTATGTGAGATTTCGTAAGCGACCCATAGGTGGTGCGGACTAGAATACTGTGAATATTACAGAAGAGAAAATATGCTTGGATGGTTGAAAGATAGACACGCTTGTCTTTGACCGATGCGAAGAGATAGAGGGCAACCGGTGGCCCCCCGATGCCAAAGAAACCATTTCCTACTCCTGCGATCAAGCCCATCAGCAGTCCGTTTCCTACGGTAGCCTTGATGGTAATACGCTCACTGAAAAACGCAAAGTAGAGCGAGAGCAAAAACAGGAACATCCCAAGTGCAACACCAAGAATCTTAGCATTGACGGAAAGGCTGAAAAGAATAACCAGCTGAGCTACAGCCAAGGAAGTAGCCAAAAGGGGCAAAAGAATCTTCCAGGCAATAGAGCGGTGATATCGTACTGCCAAATACCCGGTACTCGCCATAGCGATGACCTGATTGAGGGTGACTGCTGTGGAGAAGGGATAGAGGGAGGGCAGAAATATCATCGCTATGATGGGAAACCCAAATCCGATATTGGCCTGGAGAAATGCTCCCACGACCACGATAAGAAAAACCTGAACCAGTTGCAAGTGGTACCCCCTTTGAGCAGTGTACCACGTACAAGTTACATCAGGATACAAAAAAACCTCCCGTTGAGGAGGGTTGATTTGCATAAGGAAAGAAGAAAAAAAGAGG
>JAAYQY010000252.1 GCA_012519125.1 Spirochaetales bacterium | reverse complement strand
TCAACAGCACCCCGCCCACCGCAGCAAGCTCGGTGATCCCTGCATCTCCAAGAACTGGAGCGATGAAGCCGCCTGCAAGGGTGAAGAACCCTTGGTAGAGCAGGATGAAGAGGGCACTGGCCATAACGCCAATACCATAGATTGAGCTGAAGATGATCGCCATACAACCGTCCATGATCGATTTTACCAGGATCAGCTGGTAGTCTCCCACCGTTCCTGCCTGGATGGATCCCACCACCGTCATCGCACCGGAGCAGAACAACAGAGAGGCATTCAAAAAGCCCAGGGCAAAATTGCGCGCACTTTCAGCGCTCCCCTTTCCCTTGCTCAGCCTTCTTTCCATCCATGAGCCCAGGGCAAGCACTCCTTCCTCAATGTGGAGCGCATAGCCGATGAAACCGCCGATGACCACAGAAAAGAGCAAGATCAGGTACGAGCCTGTCTGCATGGCCATCGAGATGCCAATCACCAGCGTGATCAGGCCGGATGAGGTGAACACCACTTCCTGATAGGAAGCTTTGAGCTTGTTCTTGACAAGAAGTCCGAGTAGGGACCCAAGGATGACCATGAGGGCGTTGAAATAGGTGGCAATCATAATGGCATCGAGTATAATACGTTTGCAAACCTCACTCAAGGAAGGACCATGCAAAATATTCTGTTGGCTGCTGGATTGGGATCCCGCAGCGAAGGCAAAAAACTCTTGCTCCCCTATCGGGGGACCAGCATTGTTGCCAATGCAGTCCTTGCATCCCTTGAGGCGGACTTGTTCACCATCGTGGTAACCGGCTACCGATCTGACGAGGTGGTCGAACACCTCAAGGCCCTGGCTTGTCATTCACTGTTGATCGTCCATAACCCCGATTATCTGCGGGGACAGGGAAGCTCAACCCAGACAGGTGCCCGTCATCTCTCCCAGGATGAACCTTTCTTCATCTCCCTGGCGGATATGCCGCTCATTGGAAAACAGCACTATCACTGGATTGCAGACAACGCACATATGGATGTGGTAAGGCCCAGCTTCCAAGGGCATTTTGGCCACCCCGTGTTGCTGGGGCCTTCATTCAGGCAGGTTATCCTTGAGGAAAAACTCCCGTTTTCCATGCGTTCCTTGCTCAACAGGTATCCCACCCAGCGCCTCGAGGTGGAGGACGCGGCATATGTCACCGACATCGATACCCTCGAGGCCTATCACCATCTGCTCGCTACTGAGCAATAATCCGATCACCCGAACGGATGAGGTGGATGGATGAATCAGGAGAGAATGCTCCGGACAGCAGCTGTACTGACAACGGATTCTCAACCAGTCGCTGTACCGCACGCTTGATCGGACGGGCTCCGTACACTGGATCGTATCCCTCCTCATAGAGGGCATCCACCACAGCATCTTCCCAACTCAGGCGGAAGCCACGCTTCTCAAGCCTCTTGGCAAGCATCTGAAGCTGCAACGAGACAATCTTGCGGACCTGCTCACTTCCCAACCGCTCGAAGACAATGATCTCATCCAGGCGATTGATGAATTCTGGCTTGAAGGAGTTGTGTATGATCTCCATCACCACGTTCGAGCCTTCTTCATGAGAGGAAGAGGAGAGCAGCTGCTGACTGCCCAGGTTACTGGTCATGATGATCACCGTATTGGTGAAATCGACCACCCTGCCTTGTCCATCGGTGAGCCTGCCGTCATCAAGCAGTTGCAGAAGCACATTGAAGACATCAGGATGCGCCTTCTCAATCTCATCAAAGAGAATGACTGAGTAGGGGCGCCGCCTGACCACCTCGGTAAGCTGGCCTCCCTGGTCGTAACCCACATACCCCGGAGGAGCTCCGATGAGCCTGCTGACCGAGAACTTCTCCATATACTCGCTCATATCAATCCTGGTGAGAGCTTTCTCATCATCAAAAAGAAATTGGGCGAGCACCTTTGCAAGCAACGTCTTTCCCACTCCGGTTGGCCCGGCAAACAGAAAGGTTCCCAAGGGCTTGTGCTCATC
>JAAYQY010000251.1 GCA_012519125.1 Spirochaetales bacterium | reverse complement strand
GCCCTCGGCCTGAGCCGGGTGGGTATCTCCTCAACCTACATGGCGGGAACCCTCATCAGCAGCCTCATCATCCCCTATGCAGGGGTACTATTCGACCGATATGGGGCCCGTATCGTAGCTGCCATCGCCAGCGTCATGCTCAGCCTCTTTCTGCTTCTGCTCGCCTTTGCAGCACCGCTTTCCCAGGCGCTCTCATCCCTCGGCCTTCCCCTCGGCATTACCACCCTCGCAGTCACCATCCTGGGCTTCTTGGGTATACGCTTTTTTGGACAGGGCGTACTTACCTTGGTCTCCCGAGGCATGGTAGCCAAGTGGTTCGGCCTACGGAGGGGCCTAGCTGTGGGGTTGATGGGCCTCATCACTGCTTTCGGATTCTCCTATGCACCCCAACCTCTCCAGTCCATGATCAATCAAATGGGTTGGCAACAAGCGCTTGTACAGCTCGCTTTCATTCTGGCTTTTCTCTTCCTCCCCTTCGTACTGCTCGTCTTTCGAGCGGAACCGGCGACCTGTGGGATTGCCGTTGAACAGGGAATGAAACAGATACCCAATGCCAAGAGTCAGAAAGTGCCTGATGCAATCGTGGAGAAGGACCTGAAACAGGCCAAAAAGGATCGCGCCTTCTACCTCATCCTTGCCTCTCTCGGCTTTTGGAGCCTCTTTAATACCGCTTTCACCTTCCACATCACCAGCCTCTACCAAGAGGTAGGCTTTGATGCAGACCAAGCCGTGAGAATTTTTCTTCCCATTTCAGTGGTCTCAGTCCTCGCCCGCTTTCTAGGCAGCTACCTCACCGACCGAATCGGCATGAAGTCCATCTACGCAGGCTTCATCGGATCTTTGGTCATTGCCTCGATTTCCCTGTTTTTCTTGGGATCCACACATGGAGATCTTTTGGCCATCATCGGCTTCGGTATCGGCGGTGGTTTGTTTGGGATGCTCAACATCCTTACCTGGCCAAAATTGTACGGGCGCAAGCACCTGGGACAAATCAGCGGATTTGCCATGTCTGTCATTGTGGCAGGAAGTGCCATAGGACCTTGGATTTTCAGTGTGATTCACCGTTACTTCGGCTCCTACAAAGGAACCGGGATACTGGGCCTGATCTGGTGTATGCTTATGATCATCATGCTGGCTCTCACGCCCTTCAACCTTGCAAGCAGAGAAGAGGGACAAGCGTAAGACCAAAGCGAGCTAAGAGCTGACCACCTTCAGATTTCTCCCTTCCAACTCGTAGGAGACAAAGGAAAGTCCTGCTTCAGCAGCAAAGCTGAAACACTCCTTCCTGCCGACGTTCACTTCAAAAGGAGCATGGGCATCGCTGTTGGTTACCACCTTCAACGGATAGGTTTTTGCTATCTGCCAAAACTCCGAAATGGGATAGGAATAGCGTTGCCCGAGCGGGGTATCGACCTTTCGCTTGCGCATACCGTTTGCGTTGATCTCCAAGGGAACATCCATGGCAACAGCGCACTCGATGATGGCTCTGCTGCACGCTTCAGCTTCCTTATCCCACGTGTGGTAGTTGTAGGCAAAAACATCAGGATGAGCCCCAAAGAGAAAGAGGCCTGAGGAGAGAGCCTGGCAGTAGAGGTCGGCATAGCGATGCAGATCATCCTTGGTCAGGGTATTCCAAAAGAGAGAATACTCCCTCTCCAGTTCCAAGGAGAGGTCGTGGATGGCACAAATAAGATAATCCACACGCGCCCCGATTTCTTGATAATAGGAGCGGTACTGGGGAAGATAGTCGCACTCATAGCCGGTAAGGATGGGAAGTGAAGCTTCCACTCTTGCGTTGGCAATATCCTCTTCATAGATGCTCATCTGCTCAAGGGCCATCCTACTGCGGTTCCAACGATTGTCTTCAACCGGGCAGTGCTCACTGAATCCAAGCAATTTCAGTCCCTGCTTCTGGGCTTCTGCGACATATTCGGCTATGGTTCCTGTTCCGTGTCCACAAAAATAACTGTGGGTATGCAGGTTGGTTTCCTGTTGTATATAGTGCTGTGTGTTCATGGTCGTTTTCTCGCAAGTATCGACGATATCTAGAGTTTAGGCAACACCAAATGGCAAGCATAAAAAAATCTTGCCAATTTATTGTTTTCACCCATCAGGTGATTGACTCACTCTTCAAAATACCCAATTATGGGGCTGATTCAACAGGAGAAACCGATGCACACCATCATGAACGTACAATACATTCTTCTCCTCTCCACCCCAGCCTAGAATCGTATGCTGTGCCTTGGCTCCAAGGCTTCATTTCTACCACCGATCCAGGGAATGGCGTATGTTGACCTGGACGGGCAGATACCATTTTCACAGGAGGTTTCGCCATGAGCAAACCTACCACCAAGCACTTCATCCTGGCACTGGGCCTGGTTGTCCTGGCCTCGTCCCTCTTCCTCGGCTGCTCCAAGAGCTCTGACGCCGATGCGAAAAACACCACCGGCAGCAAGAAATTGTATGTCTACAACTGGTCCTACTACACTCCCGATTCAGTCATCGAATCGTTTGAGAAAGAGTATGGGGTTGATGTGGTGCTCGACTACTTCGCTTCCAACGAAGAGATGTTCGCCAAGCTGATGGCAAGCGGCGATGCCGGCTACGATGTCATCTTCCCGTCCGGTGACTATGTCTCAATCATGAAGAACTTGGGAATGCTGCAGAAGCTGGACACCTCAAAGATGCCCAACCTGCAGTACATCACCGAGTTTGCCCGTGAAAGGGCATACTACGATCCTGATATGGAGTACTCGGTCCCCTACTACATCGGGGCCACTGGTATTGCTGTCAATACCAAGATGGTCAAAGAGTATGAGAAGACCTGGAACATCTTTGGTGATACCCGCCTCAAAGGGCGCATGGTCATGATGGACGATATGCGCGAGGTTATGGGCGATGCCCTCTCCTACCTCGGCTACTCGGTCAATACCTCCAATGCGGCAGAGCTTGAAGAAGCTCGCGTACTGGTCAACACCAAGTGGAAGCCGAACCTCGTCAAGTTCGATGCCGAAGGCTTTGCGAAGGCGTTTGCCTCAGGAGAGTACTGGGTGGCACACGGGTACGCAGAGGCCATCTTTGAGGAACTTCCAGAGAACCAGTGGAAGGACATCGACTTCTTCCTACCCGAGGATGGAGGACCGATGTACTTCGACTCGATGAGCATCCCCAAGGGTGCACGCAACTACGAGCTTGCCCTTGAGTTCATCAACTACATCCACAAGCCGGAGAACTATGCCCAGCTTCTCGACCGCTTCCACTTCCCCGCCTCGGTAAATACCGAAGCCGAGAAGTACCGCACCACCACCCCGTTCTACACCGTGGAGATGCTGACCAACTACGAGCTGAAGGATGACTTGGGTCCCAATCTGGAGATGTATAACAAGGCATGGGAGACTATTCGTTACGTCAATTGACGCAGCCTTGCCTTAGAAGGTACAGTCATGAGTAAGCGGAGGACAGAATGCAAAGCTTTACCCATGACACCTACATCTCACCCCTTACCTGGCGCTATGGCAGTGAGCCTATGCGCTTTCTTTTTAGTGAGACACACAAACGAAGATTGCTCAGACGTGTCTGGATAGCTCTTGCTTCAGCCCAGATGGAAGCGGGCTTGGTCACCGAACAACAGGTCAGTGAGCTCAAAGCCCACCAAGACAGCGTCGATATCGACCGTGCAATGGCCATTGAAGCAGAAATCCATCACGACCTGATGGCCGAGATCAAGACATATGCAGAGCAGTGCCCCAATGCAGCTCCCATCATCCATCTTGGTGCCACCAGCATGGACATCTTGGACAATATGGATGCTCTACGCCTAAAAGAAGCCCTTGGACTGCTCATCAAGCAAACCGAGACGTTGCTCTCTGCCTTCGTTGTCAAAATGGAAACCTATGCAGACACACCCTGCATGGCCTTCACCCATATCCAGCCTGCAGAACCCACCACCGTTGGTTATCGCTTTGCCCAGACAGCCCAGGACCTGAAAGAAGACCTCCAAAACTTGATTGCCATCCATGACTCAATTCGTGGCAAAGGGATGAAGGGTGCGGTGGGAACAAGTGCCAGCTATACCGAACTGCT
>JAAYQY010000021.1 GCA_012519125.1 Spirochaetales bacterium | reverse complement strand
TACGGGCATCACACCAGAATTTTATCGGAGGCTTGGTTGCCGGTCTGCTCTTCTACTTCCTGGTACAGAGGCAGCCCACCCTTGAAGGGCTTGCGAAAACCCCTTCACTGCCCTTCCTACTGGTTGCTTCAGGGGGTATTCTGGCGGTGTTTGTTGTCGTGAGCACCAGCTATGTCATCATCAAGATTCCCGCAGTCTATTCAGCGTTGCTGCTCTCCTCTGCCCAGATTCTGATGAGCCTTGCCATCGATACCATCTTCTTTGACAAGTTCAGCCTCCCCCTGCTTATCGGAGCCATACTGATGCTCTTGGGTATGGCGGGAAACCTTGTCTCAGACAGAAAGCCTACGCTTTAGGAATTCGGTATACACCCTCTTTCTCTTGCACAAAGCCTTCCTTCTGAAGGTCTGCCAAGCAGGAGAGGATGCGCTCCTGCTCAAACCGAGAAAGGATGCTTACAATCTGCTGGCTATCCTTAGCCCCGGTATCGGCGAGAAGGTGAATGAGCTGGCCACGAATCTGGCGGTTTGAATTCTCAAAGACACTCTGTTTTATGTAGTGTGCGCTTCGCGTATTCGCATTGGGCAGTAGTGCCTTGAGAAGCACCCCGTAGTCCATCAGTGCATAATACCAGCTCTTCACATCCTCAATGCCGGCAACCAGCAGGGCAAGCAGCTTCTCAAGCTCTTTGTCCTTCACCTGTTCCTCCTCTGAAAAAAAACAGGTAAGGAGGACTCGGCGTATGTTGGTCTCCAGGTACAGGGACCTTTTCTGATACGAAAAGGCAAGCAGGGCTGCTGTGGTAGCCTTCCCCACCCCAGGCAGGCTTGCTATGGCCATCTCGTCAGGGGGGATGGTCCAGCCCCATTGCTCAGTAAGGAGCGCGCTCTTTCTCAAGTTCAGTGCACGCCTGTTGTAGCCAAGCCCCTTCCAGTGAAAGAGCAACTCATCCAGAGGTGCTTTGGCAAGAGAGGAAAAATCGGGCCAGAGGGAGAGGAACAGCTCATACTTGGGCTCTACTCGCGAGGTCTGTGTCTGCTGGAGCATGACCTCAGAGAGAAGGATGCGATAGGGGTCGCTCGTCTCCCGCCAGGCAAACTGGCGGCCATGGTGGGCATAGAAGTCAAGAATTGACGAGCGAAATAGGGAAAGAGATGAAGCGTCTTGGTCAAAGGGAGACCAGAGGTAAGAAAGAGCGTCCTTCTCATCGAGGGAGGGAAAAGAGGTCATTTCTTGTCGCCGAAGTTCTCAGGAAGGATAAAGTCTCCCTTGTTGTAATCGTTGACAGCTTCGTCATTCTCAGCCTTGGCCATGTGCTCGGCCGAAGGGTGTTCTCCCCTCCTCAGCTTATCCTGCTTGCGCAGGTACCGTTCCAATGCCTTTTGCTTGGCACTCTCGCGTTGGTAGCTCTTCCCACTACTGATCAGGATGGCCACCGGTCTCAGGCTCTTGATGTTGGCACAAAGAATCTGCAGGACGCTGGTAAGCGGAACAGAGATGAACATACCCGGGATACCCCAGATGTAGCCCCACAGGGAGAGGGAAACAAGAATGACAAAGGGAGAGAGATTCAGCTGTCCGCCTTGCAGGCGGGGATCTATGATGTTGCCCAGAATCATCTGGGTGCTGATCGTCAGAATGCCTACATAGAAGACAGAAGTCCAATCGGGTGCAAACTGTACCAAGGCCATGAAGATGGTCAGTGTGGTGATGATGACCGAACCGATGGAAGGGATGAAGTTGAATACAAAGGCAAGAACCCCCCAGAGCAACGGAAGATCCAGTCCGGTGATGACAGCGGTAAGGAAGAAGAGCACACCGGTAAGGGCGCTGATCAAGGCCTTGAGGATGAGGTACTTCGAAATCTGGCGGGTGATTCGCTCAAACATGACCGCAACCTTCATGCCCTTGCTCTTGGGTACGGCTGCCAACAGCTTGGGAATTACGCTCTGTCGTTCCAGCAGAAGGAACAGGAAAAAGATATAGACCAGTGTAGCCACTTTGGTGACACTGAGAAACTTATTGGAGATGGAGGTAAGGCTGCTGATAGCAAGGCTGGACCAGTTGACCGGAAGGATGGAAAGGAAGGATGCCCCGACAGGCAAATCCACAAAGGTCGAAACACGGCTTGAAACCAAGCGGTCAAGCGAAACAACCTTCTCTGCGTAGAAAGGAATCAAGCGGACAAGGGTGTCGACAGTCATGATCACAAACCAGCCAGCACCTACAAAAATGAAAAGCAGGAGGGCCATCACGAATGTGACACTGAAGATGCGAGGAATATGCAATTTGTCGAGGCGACGAAGCAAAGGGCTGAACAACAGAAAACAGAAGAAAGAAAGCACCAGAGGTATCATAACGTCCTTGGAGACCTTCAGAGCGGCAAAAATTGCAAGGGTCGCAAGGATTCCTAGAAAAATCTGCATATAGCGGGTACTGGTGGAGGGCGTTTCTGTCATGGAACAACTATAGACTAGCTTGGAAAAACCTGCAATATCTGTTACTACTGGATTCATGGACCAACAAACTAATCTGGGAAGGATTCAAATCGTACTGGTCGACACCCAAGACGGAGCCAATATCGGCTCGACTTGTCGTGCCATGAAGACCATGGGGATCACCCGCCTCGTGCTGGTTGGCGACCGTGAATACGATGAGAATCGGGTAAGGACCCTTGCCTTGCATGCAAGCGATGTCTGGGATAATGCCAAGCGTTTCTCCTCGCTCAAGGAAGCACTTTCAGAAAGTGTGCTTACCGTCGCAGCCACCCGCAGACGGGGAAAGTTCCGCAAGAGCAGCGCTCTCCACCCCACCCAGCTCTCCGAGGTGGTGCAAAAGACTGGAGAAGGGTTGGTCTCCATTGTCTTCGGTCGGGAGTCCGATGGATTGACCGACGAGGAGGTGGCGATGTGTGCACAGGTGGTGACCATTCCCACCAGTGAACAGTTCCCCTCCCTCAACCTCTCCCAAGCGGTGCAGATCATCACCTTCACTCTCTTTGACACGATCAAGACATACCCGGTACAAGCCAATCCTGTAACCCAAGCACGATGCGAAGAGGCAGCACTCAAGGCGAGCGAAGCTTTGGATGGCATCGGCTACTTCAAGCTTGCCCAGGAGAAGCTGTGGACCTTCCGTTTCCTCAGGGATGTCTATGAGCGTGCCGCTCTGACCGAGAGCGAAATCCAGAAGATGGAGAAGGTCTTTGTGAAAATGTCCAGGGTGAAGGCTCACAAGGAGATTGAGGACGATGTATAAGTCTTTCTTCGATCCGATGCCCAAGGTTGTCGCCCATCGCGGAGACAGTGCTCACTTTCCTGAGAACACGCTCCACGCCTTCGAGAGCGCCTACGCCATGGGTGTGGATGTCATCGAAACGGATGTCCATCTCTCCAAGGATGGGGAGGTGGTCATCTGGCATGACCCCACACTCGATCGCAATACCAACGGAAGTGGCATGATAGAAGAGCATACGCTTGCAGAGCTCAAAAAGCTCGATGCAGGATATACCTTCACCAAAGATGGGGGAAAGACCTTCCCCTTCCGCGCCCGGGGTGTACAGCTTTGTACACTCAGAGAAGCACTCAAAGCCTGCCCAGCCCAACGCTTCAATGTTGATCTGAAGAGCAAGGGAGAGGCTATCGTCGACGCATTCATTGAAGTGGTGAAAGAAGAGCATGCAACACGGCGGGTCGTGGGAGCTTCCTTTCATCTCTCCAACCTGAGGATGCTTCGCAACAAGGAGCCGAGAATCCAGACAAGCATCACTACGAAGGAGGTCATACCCCTTCTTGCTCTGGAAAAGTTGCATCTATTGCGCCATAAACCTACCAAGCATCCCATTGTTTTCCAGGTTCCTGTCCGCCAATGGGGTATTGAGGTCATCACCCCCCACTTCATCACCACCATGCATGCACGGGGTGCAATCATCCAGGTTTGGACGATCAATGAGGAAGAGGAGATGCGCCGTCTCTATCAGATGGGTGTCGACTCGGTGATGACCGACAAACCTGAACTCGCCATCAAGGTGGCAACTGAGCTCGGATTGCGAACACGCAAATAACTACATTAAGAAGAGGTCTATTTTTGAACGCTTCCAAAGTCTTTTACACAAACCTTCGCTGCGAGAATGGAGACTCCCGTCTGGACAAGCTTGAACGCTTGCTCAAGCAGGCAGGAATCGGATCCATCGACTTCAAGAACAAGTTCACGGCAATCAAGATTCACTTCGGGGAGCCGGGAAACCTCTCCTTTCTCAGGCCCAACTACGCCGCTACGGTGGTGCAACTGGTCAAGGAGTTGGGAGGACGTCCGTTTCTTACTGATTGCAATACGCTCTATGTCGGTGGGCGCAAGCATGCCCTCGACCATTTGGAGAGCGCCTACCGCAACGGTTTCATGCCCTACGCCACCGGCTGTCATATCCTGATCGCTGACGGCCTGAAAGGTACCGATGAGGTGCTGGTTCCCGTTGAAGGCGAGTATGTGAAAGAGGCCAAGGTGGGTCGTGCGCTGATGGATGCCGATATCCTGATCAGTCTCTCCCACTTCAAGGGCCATGAAGGTAC
>JAAYQY010000020.1 GCA_012519125.1 Spirochaetales bacterium | reverse complement strand
CGGCAGACACTGAGTTTGCCATGAGAATCAAGGTGATGATGAGGTACATTCTTCTGAAGTGCATAGTGCTATCATAAAAAAAATGACTTGGTTTTGCAAGGAAAAATCGCTGATTTGTACAAAGATTGTACAAATATCAACAGAATCATAAAAATGTTTAATAGCAATGGTGTGTATTCCTTGAGGAAAGTATCGTTTGTAAGGTTTATGGAAAAGTTTGATCCAAGTACGTGTTCCAGGACTTTGAAAAAATCAAAATGTCTACACATTTCCACTTGCCATAATGTCTATGTAGATGGTATCGGAATAATTACCTTCCAATGCCATTTCAGCCCGGCTTTGGTTGATGTCTGTAACCAGGATGGGACGGGTGTTTGCATTGACGGGAGCTAAGGGTACCCATTCAATCGTTTCATTTCCCACAACAAGGGTGTCTCCGAAATAGAGTTTGTAGGGAATGGGGAAGTTTACCGAAGCATCTGAATGATTAAGCATAAATGACTGGGTTCCTAATGTATTCCTGAATGTTACATTGACCCCATAGGTTGTAGTGGTTGATTGCATGGCATTTTCCAAGAGAACCTTTGCTGTAGCAATTTGGACTCTCTTTGTTCCGTATGCATGCGATATGTCAAAAGCATCATCATGATGAATCGAGAGCAGATATCTAACCTGGGCTTCAGGCTCTCCATAGGGAATGGGCTCGGGAATTGAACCTCCGTCAGGGAGATAAGAAATCGGTTCAGTACTCCCTTCAACAGGAACCCCGACATACGTGTTGTCTGCTTGCTTTGAAACGAGGCTGAAAGAGCCGAATGAACCAGAAACCCACTCGTAAATCTCTCCCTCTACATATCGATTGGCTGCTTGGTCACTTATCAGATAAATCTCTGCAATGAAGGGGTTGGTATTGAGGTTTCCATTCTCGTTCGTCAGACTGTTGACCAGATTGCCGTGGTCCAGTCGAATCCACGATGTTTTCCCATTGACGGTAAACTTGCTTGCCAATCGGAAAACCGAATCCTCTTCTCGGCCCTGATCCATCATTCCATTGAAGACGAAATTAACTGATGTGTTGATACCGATCATGGTGGGATCAAGCAACTGGCCTGATGTAGAAGTGAAGGTGAGTGTTCCCAATTTTACCACATAATCATAACTGGAAAAAGGTGTGGTTCCAGGACCAAAATAGAGTACTGGCTCAATGTCATAGGTTGCTCTGATTTCAGCAGACAAAGTATGTGAGGCGAGTATGATGAGTAGTAAGATGACCAACTTCCTGAATTGCATTTCTCTATATTAGAAAGAGATGGAATGATGTTCAAGCTGATTATCGCAAGCTGTATGCAATTTATACAAAATAGATTGAATGTCTAATAGCAATGTTTCTTATTTAGTATTTAAATTGAATCAAGCGGAATAATGAGCACCGTAACCGTATCAGAGTAAGCGCCTTGAGGAGCTCCATCCAAAAGAGTTCCCTCTTGGACCACTACCGTTATTGGACGTTGAACCATGGTATTGCCAGTGGGAGCAAAGATACCATCCCAAAGCGTGAACACATTCTTTGGCATATATTCACCATCGAGGTAAAGATAATAGGGGAGTGGATACTGGCTTGGATCCCCATTGAGATGCATCTCAAACAATTCTCCTGGAGCTGAGCTGGTGAAAGCAATTTGCACACGATATTCTTTATTAGGCACCCCATAGCTGACCTGGAGTTGAGCAGTCGCTATTGCGGCTTTTCTTCCCCCAATAGCATCATACAAATCGAATGAGTCAACATTACTGACGATGGAGAAGAGAAACTCGTGTGTGAAGGGATAATCGTCATCATCACCTTCGAATGGGATATCGGGCGTGACATCACCTCCAACATTGATAATGGGAGCCTCAGGCAATACTTGTCCATCAACGACAATGGGTACTGGTACCGAGCCACTGCCTCCTCCTTGCGGATCTACACTTACTGTAAAGGAGCCTAATCCATTGGAATTGGTGATTGTATACACCATTCCAGGAATAAAATATCCATATCCTTTGGTCGTATTGATCAGAATGATATAGGAACTCATGGAGCTTTGGTTGTTAAGAATGTTTCCCGCATTAGGTGCCAGATTGGTGGATCCATTCTGCAATTGAACAACGGATTTGAAAACACCTCCCACTTGCGTAATGGCCCACACCTCCACCGGGGTCTCTGCAAGAACGTACTGGCCATCATAATTTACGTATCCCGATATGGAAATATTCGTATCCATGTTGATCGCATACAGATTTGGATCTTTAAGGTTATTGCCTTCAGTTGTGATCGTAAGAGTTCCCAAGTGAGCAACAAAGTGTGTATTCTGAATACCTGCAGATGATGCATAGGCCGCAATAGCTGATGGGGCCCCATACTGGAATTGCAAGGTTGGTTGTTGTACATAGATGCTGGTTGTTGTAGGATTCGGAGGATCAGCAAACAAAGATTGTATGCATAAAAGGAGAAGGTAAGATTGGAATACTTCTTATTCTCATATCATCAGTCTAGGCGTGCACCTACTGCCTGTCAAGAATTTGGCTTGGTTATCAGTGCTGATAGACTACATTTTTAACTTACACCGTATATACCTAATGACACTACTTATTCGATCGGAGAAATCTCGACGAGGATGGTATCAGAATAACTGCCGCTTGGGGCAGCTTCAGCAATCGATTCGTTGATATTGGTCACAAAGATATCCTCACTGGTGAAGGGAATCCCCAGAGGACTCCACGCAATTGCTTGTCCCTTGTTCACTTTCTGTCCCAGGAATTTCAGCTCATACGGAATGAAAGGATAGGTAGGCTCTCCTTGCAAATGCAATTGGAACTCTGATCCTCCCTGGTTGCTGGAGAAGGTGATATCTACTCCATAGATACCCCCTTGGACCGCATTTTGCATGGTGATCTGGGCTTTCCCTACGCGCACTTGTTTGGATGGTCCATAGGCATCATGTATGGAAAAGGGGTCATCTTGGATGATGGTGAACAGGTGGATCAATTCAGGAGGGTCAACACCATAGGGAACTGTAGGGATGGGAACCTCAGAGCCTCCAACGGGAATCGGGATGGGAACAGCCGGAGGACTTCCATCTGGAGGTATTTCCTGGTCGTTGACCGGAACATAGAAATAATCCCAGGAAGTGCTCGGCTTTAGCTTCACATTAAATGAACCGAGTGAACCATCTACCATTACGTAGTCTTCTCCAAGGATGTAGAGGTTTGAAGGTTGTATGCCACGGAAAAACAGTTCCACCACATAGGGATTGGCATTGACGGTTCCCGATTCGAGGATGAACTCTGCATCACCTCCACTATTGTTTTCAAACCATACGCCAAACGGAGTTCTTCTCGTAGTTGTAACTCCGTAAAGTTGGAACTCCGTATCGTGGTATCCACCACCCCAGCCTGTAAGAGGACCATTGAACCAAAATCCATTGGTGGTTCCAAACCCTTCAAGAATTGGACGGATAATAGGCTCATTTTCCGTTGCCGTGATGGTGATGGTCCCGATGTGGGCTACAATCCTGTTTTGGTTGAACCCGGTTGGGGAGAACGAGGAGGTGGGGACATCGTTGCCTTTTCGGAAAATCAGATAGTACTCGGGCTCGTACTGAACCCTTATTTCTGCATGAAGTGCAAATAACGAGAAGAGAAGCATGATGATGAGTAGTGTCATATGCCGTTTCATAGGATTACTATGCGAGGTATTCCACGAATAATCAATCACAAAGACCCTGTTTGTGTTAAATTATACTAAATTACTAAGATAATATGGAGTTCCCTTTTCTGCTTTCTCACATCCTCAATTGGTTTGGCGAAGGGCAAGCCGTTCCCGGAGGAGCCTCAGCTTATCCACCACCTCATCACTGGACAGTTGCTTGGTCGGATCTTCCTCATCAAACAATGACTTGGGTATCTCTTCCAGAAAACGGGAGGGCAGAGATGCAACATCCCTTCGCTTCTCACAGCTGCTGATCACCAGCTCCCTTCTTGCACGGGTGATCGCCACATAGAAGAGTCTTCTCTCTTCGTCTATGCTGGCTGGATTCTCCTCTATTGCCCTTGCATGGGGAATATACTGGTCCTCCACTCCTGCAAGATAGACGGTATCAAACTCCAGTCCTTTGGATGCATGGATGGTCATAAGCGCTATTTTTCCGGCATTCTCCTCATCCGGATCTTCCTTGCCCGCAAGACTGACCCTATTCAGGAAATCGAATATGGATGCTCTTGTATTTTCCGGGTTTCTTTCCCACTTTGAGAGACGGTCACACAAGAAGTCGATGCCCTTCATCTTGAATGCAACAATCGCCTCATGTTCGGGATGTTCTCCTTCCAGGTAAGCTTTGTAACCGATCTCCTGCACGAGGTTGCGCAGCACAAAACTGCGTTTTGACCCTGCTTGGAAGAGATCATGATGATAGGATTCAATCATGTCATAGAAACGCTTGAGGGCTTTCTGCATCCCTTCCTTGATCTGGCCATCGGTTGCAACAGCCATCAGAGCAAGAGCACTGTAGAGTGAACACTTGTGATCATCAGCGACTTTGCGCATCTTCTCCAAGGTGGTTCGCCCGATTCCCCTGCGCGGGGTATTGATGACCCTCAGCAGGTTCACATCATCGTCCTGGTTGGCCATGACCTTCAGATAGCTGAGGATGTCGCGAATCTCCTTTCGGTCGAAGAAGCTTTGCCCTCCTGTTACCTGGGTGGGGATGCCTCGTTCGACAAACTTGGTTTCCAGGGTGGCAAGCAGGCTGTTGGTGCGTACCAACACGCCGAAATCTGAGAAAGGCAGGTCGTTCTTCTTATGCTTGAGCAGAATCTCATCAGCGATGACAGAAGCCTCCTCCTCATCATGTGCAGGATGGATGAGCCTGATCGAGGAGCCCTTGCCGCTGTCTGTCCAAAGCTTCTTTTCCTTTCGCATCTGATTGTTGACAATGAGGCTGTTTGCCGCCTCAAGGATGGTTCCACTGGAGCGATAGTTTCGTTCCAGCTTGATCTCAAGGCGTTCTGGGAAATCCCGTTCAAACATCACCAGATTCTCATAATTTGCACCACGCCAGCTATAGATGCTCTGATCATCATCACCAACTACGCAGAGATTGCGGCTCTTGCTTGCAAGCAGTTCCACCATCCGGTACTGCGAAAGAGAAGTATCCTGGAATTCATCCACAAGGATATGGGTGAAACGGCTTCGCAATGCTTCCAGAACCTCAGGTTTTTTCTCGAACAAATCCAGAGGTTTCATGATCAGGTCATCAAAATCCACCGCGTTGTACGCTTTCAGATGTTTCTCATACTCAAGGTAAAGCCCACGGATCTTGTCAGATGCATTCGGGCCGAAGACCTTGCGCTTGGTCTTGATATCGCTGAATAAGGTTGAGAGCTCATACAGGTCAAAGCTTTCCACCACATAATCGAGGTTTTGGATCACTTCCTTGATGAGTGCTGTCCTATCATTCGTATCGTAGATGGTAAAATTGTTCTTGAAACCAAGATACTGGATATACTGTTTCAGTACGCCCATCCCGAAGGAGTGGAACGTAGTGGTGGTGAGTTTCTTCAGTTTCAGGCCGGTAAGGCTGCGAATGCGTTCGCCCATCTCTGCAGCAGCTTTGTTGGTGAAGGTGAGGGCAAGGATGGACTCCTCCTTGATCCCGCACTCCAACATATGGGCAATGCGATAGGTGAGCATGCGGGTTTTCCCGCTGCCAGCCCCTGCAATGACAAGCAGCGGGCCATGAAGAAGCGATGCAGCTCTGCACTGCTCAGGATTGAGTTCCTTTTCCAAATTGAAATGCATGATACCTCAGATTCGTTTGATGAAGACCGAATCGATTCCGACCCCCAAAGCTACGAGGCTGGTGACAATCAGGCCGGAGACGATAACTCCGCCGAATACTGCCATCATGGTCTTCCGCTTGTCAAGGCCCAAAATCCATGAGCCCAGAGTTCCTGTCCAGGCACCGGTCACCGGAAGGGGAATAGCCACAAAAAGCAGGATTCCCCAGTAGCCGTACTTATTCACCTTTGGGGCGACACGGGCTTGGGCTCGAGCGACAAAGCGATCGAAGAACGAGGCGTACCACAGCCAATGCTTGTGGAAGATCTTGTGGAAGGTAGCCAGGAAGGTGTAGGCGATGGGTGCGACCAAGGCGTTGGTGATGATGCACAGCGGTGCGGCAACGGCAAGGGAAACACCATTGAAGAAAGCGTAAGGTATGCCACCCCTCAACTCACTGATCGGGAGTAGGGAGAGCAGAATACTGAACAAGAGAGTCGATACTTCCATGGTAATTCCTCAGCTGGGGATAGTCTCATCAACAAGAATGGCGGAGACCGGACAAACCTCATGACAGCAATAGCAACGGATGCATGCCTTCTCGTCGATGATGATGCGTTTATCTTGCATCGTCAAGGCGTGTGCAGGACAGATATCGATGCATTTGCGGCAGCGAATGCACGGATCGACCAGAAAAACCGGAGCCTTTCGATCCTTCTTCACCTTCCAGCGAATGAGCTTGCTGAAGAAGAAGGGGATGATCAAGGAGTGAACAAATCGCGTCCGTTTCTGCACTTCGATCCTCTGGTAATCAGGCAGGACCAACTCCCTGGCATCCAGAACAGGATAGGAAGAAGGAACCGATCCGATTCCCCGTTTCAATCCTTCTGCAATGATGGGAACTTGCTCACTCGAATACCCCATGATCTGGGCTTGGGCATAGTCGAGGGCAAGGGCATCGGTACTGGCAAGCAAGAGGCCAAGATGCCTCGGTCTCCCATTTGCGGGGCCCGGGCCTTCCATGCCGATGACCCCGTCCATGAGGCTGAAAGAAGGTTTCACCACTTCTGCAATGCCAACCATCAGGCTGGCAAACTGTTCACGGGTGGGAAACAAGACATGACAAGGGCTCTTGGAGAGGTTTGGAACCAGCCCAAAGAGGTTTTTAACCGCTCCTGTTGCATACATCAGCTGATGAGTCTTGAACTTGGGAAGCGAGAAGACCATATCCACCTCAGAAAGGACCGAGGTCAGCAAGAGCTGTTTGTTGGAGGTGTAGGGGATGGTATGCAACCTTGGTTGTTTGGTGAAGTCCACCCATTCGGCTCCTTCCTCCAGGCACACCTGATGGATACCAGAGAGCTTGGGAAGAAAGTTAGGTACTTGCAGGCCAGGAGAGTCGCCCACCAAAATCTGCTTTGCCCCATGTTCCTTGAGCAATCTGATCATGGAACGAACCACCATGGGATGGGTGGTGATGTTGCGTTCAGGCTTAGCATCACTGAGGATATTCGGCTTGAGCAGAATTCGCATCCCTTCGACGGAGGGCATGGATGCTTGCATGCATGCTTGCCTTACCGCTTCATCGACTTCTGCTTGTTCATAGGCTGAACACCTTACAATGGCTACCTTACTCATGAGAGCCTCCTCAGATGGCAAAAATAGAGCGGGCCTTTCCCCTCGTCAACGTCGGGCATGATGAGCGATCCATAGCTCTTCTGTTCTCCGAGCGTTGTCTCGGTGGGAACGCAGGCTACTCGCCCTTTGCGGCGGGAGAACAACTTTTCTATGACCGCCTCATTCTCCATGGGATTGATCGAGCAGGTGCTATAGAGAATATGGCCTCCCACCTTTACGGCCTCCAAAGCGCTTGCAAGCATTGCAAATTGGGTAATTGCAAGATGCTTTGGGCGTGCTGCACTCCAAAGAGAGAGTGCCTTTGGGTCACAAAGGACGTGACGTTCGCTCGAACACGGTGCATCGAGCAGAATACGGTCATAGGCCTGCGTCTCATGAAGCGACCACCGGGTTGCATCATGGGCGGTGACGGTGATGCGCTGTTGCACATCTTCTTTCAGATGCTGCGCTATGACCAGCTTCAGGCGTCTGCGTCGGTCTGCCGATCGGTCGTTGGATACCAACGTACCCCCCTCTTTGAGAAAGGAAGCGAGTACCAGTGTCTTGCCCCCAGGGGCTGCACACATGTCCAGAACCCTTTCGTTGCGCTCAACCCCCAATGCGGTAGCAGCTATGACAGACGCCTCATCAAGGTAGTAGGGTTTGACCAGATTTTCGGTGAAGGCTATCGGTTGCTTCTCAACGAGGAGGGCTTGTTTGAGGGAGTCCCACCGCTCTTGGTATATCTGTGAGTAGTAGGTATCGAAAAGCACCGCTCCCTCTACCTTTTCCTTGCGTTTTGCCATGGTGTGACTGTACCAACTTTTGGACCTCTTGTGAACCTGCTTGGCATATGGTATGCTCAGCCATGGCATATCTTACTGCTTTCCTAGAAGGGATCATCAGTTTTATCAGCCCCTGTATTCTTCCCATCCTGCCACTGTACTTTTCGTACCTTGCAGGCGGGGTTGCTGATCGTCAGGAGCGTAGGGGAGTGCTGCTGAAGAACAGCATAGCATTTGTCATCGGCTTCACCATTCTCTTTGTCGCCCTTGGGGCGGCAAGCACTTCAGTAGGCAAGTTCTTGAGCAGTCATCTCGTTTTGCTCAATAGGATTGGGGGTGTTTTGGTCATCCTTTTTGCCATCAACAATCTAGGCTTTGTCCTTATTCCCGCCCTGAACAACAACCACAGGCTGCAGATGAAAGGTCTGCAGAATATGAACATCCCCAAATCCATGCTATTTGGCTTGGTTTTTGCCGTTGGTTGGACTCCTTGTGTAGGACCTTTGCTCGGCTCTGCTCTGATGATGGCAGCCAATGCAGAGTTGCTGTACAAGGGAATGCTTACCCTTTTCTTCTATGCCATGGGATTGGGCATTCCTTTCCTGTTTTCCGCTCTGTTGCTTGACCAGGCAGAGGGCGCTTTCACAGCAATCAAGAAGCACTCAAAGCTCATCACCATACTCAGCGGTCTGTTCCTTCTGGCCTTCGGCGTTGCCTTGGTCCTGGGATTCAATCCAGCCGCACTCTTTCTCTAGGAGCCGTTCATGAACAAAAAATCACGCACCCTACTCATAACTGTCATCTCCTTCGTTGTCCTCATTGTAGTAGCCTCTGTGGCGTACAATGCGCTCAGGGAGAGTACGCCGTCAGT
>JAAYQY010000250.1 GCA_012519125.1 Spirochaetales bacterium | reverse complement strand
CCGGTATGGATGAGGTCCTTGCGCTTCAGATAGAGGGACTTGTCAATGAGAAAGTACTCCTGCTCAGGTCCAACGGTGGTCAGCACACGCCTCACCTCGGTCTTGCCAAAGAGCTTGAGGATCCTCAGCGCTTCGCGGCTGATCACCTCCATGGAACGAAGCAGCGGAGTCTTCTTGTCCAATACTTCTCCGCTGTAGGAGCAGAAGGCGGTGGGGATGCACAGCGTATTCTCCTTGATGAAGGCATAGCTGGAAGGGTCCCAGGCGGTATAGCCCCTGGCTTCGAAGGTGGCCCTGAGTCCACCGGAGGGGAAGGAGGAGGCATCGGGTTCACCCTTGATGAGTTCCTTGCCGCTGAACTCCATGACAGCATGTCCATCCTTGGCAGGAGAGATGAAACTCTCGTGCTTCTCTGCAGTGATTCCGGTCATCGGCTGGAACCAGTGGGTGAAATGGGTCACCCCCTTGGAAAGGGCCCACTCTTTCATGGCATGGGCAACCTGGTTGGCGATGGCAAGATTGAGTTCCTTTCCCTCCCTGATGGTCTCCTTGAGCTGCCGATAGGTATCCTTGGCAAGATACTCGCGCATTGCCTCATCATTGAATACTGAGCTACCGAAATACTGATCCACACGTTCTGTCATACTCGCCTCCGCCTCATGGTTTACGTGGGTGTTCGGCACAGAAAGACCAACCTTGGCACCTTGCGGCCGCTGTATCTTTCTGTACCCTCCTACCCAATTCCGCAGTCGATGCTGGGGAAAAAGAGAAAGGCGCTGTAGCCCAAACTGGACTACAGCGCCTTTGCTGATGGCTCGTTGTACACCTACCGAAGGCTTTCTGTCAACTCCCTCTTGCCAAGGATTTGCAGAATGTACGACTTTCACCAAAAACCATACCCTACGATAACCGGCTCTTTCTCTTTATGAAAGAAGAATATGGAAGCAACAGCAACAATACCGTCGGTATAGTTTTTGAATAAATATACGCATCCCTCGTGACAAACTCTCCCTTCTTGGGTATGATGGGCCAAAAGAACGGGAAGGACAAAGGCGTCCACCAAAGACAGCTTGTTTTGCAAGCTATCCTTGGTGGTCGCCTTTTTTCATTCCCAGGGAGTGTACCCTATGGACGGTTATCACCAACACCAGTATCTGGAAGGAGAGGTCCGCATACCCAGCGGATGCGCCATCAGCGGCATCATCGACCGAAGCGGAAAACGCTTCTCAGGCTCAGATGCCATCACCTCCATCTCCGTCATGCACGACAGGTCCAACGGACTGGGTGGCGGTTTTGCAGGCTACGGGATCTATCCCGAATACGAAGATTTCACCGCCCTGCACATCTTCTATTATGGAAGCGAGGCAAAACGAAAGACCGAGGAGTTCCTGGAAGAGCATTTCGATCTCATCAACCTCTCCAAGATTCCGACCGAAAAACACAGGGCCATCACCGATGAGCCCTTGATCTGGCGCTACTTCGTCATGCCCCTTCCGACCAAACTCGCATCCAGTCAGCTGGATGAGGATGAGTACACCGCCCGTTGCGTCATCCGGATCAACAAGGAGATCGACGGTTCCTATGTCTTCTCCTCCGGCAAGAACATGGGTGTCTTCAAGGCAGTAGGCTATCCGGAGGATGTCGGTGCCTTCTACCGCCTCGATGACTACAAGGGCTACAGCTGGACGGTGCATGGCCGCTATCCCACCAACACTCCGGGCTGGTGGGGCGGAGCACACCCGTTCAGCCTCCTCAGTTACTCGGTGGTGCACAACGGGGAGATCTCCAGCTACGACGCCAACCGCCGTTTCATTGAGATGTACGGCTATGCCTGCACCCTGAAGACCGACACCGAAGTCATCACCTACATGATCGACTACCTGCACCGGCGCCAAGGACTGACCCTCGAGGAAGTGAGCAGTGTCATCGCCGCTCCCTTCTGGTCGACCATCGAATGCAAGGATGAGGAGGAGAGAAACGCACTCACCTACCTGCGCAACACCTTTGCCAGCATGCTCATCACCGGCCCCTTCTCCATCATCCTCGGCTACAACGGGGGGTTGATGGCGCTCAACGACCGCCTGAAGCTTCGTTCCATGGTGGCTGCAGAGAAGGGAGACAAGGTGTTCATCGCAAGTGAAGAGGCCGCCATCCGCATCATCGAACCGAATCCTGACCGGCTGTGGTACCCCATCGGGGGTAAGCCCGTCATCGCCGAGCTCTACACCACTGGACAAGGAGGGGCACATGGCCATCAACTACCTGTATCCGGACTTTGAGGTCCAACGCAACGAAAGCCGATGCATCACCTGCCGTGTCTGTGAGCGGCAGTGTGCCAACCTGGTGCACCACTACGATGCGGAGACCGGCCGCATGACCAGCGACGAAAGCCTGTGCGTCAACTGCCACCGCTGTGTCTCCCTCTGCCCCACCCGGGCCCTGAAGATTGTGAAAACCGACCATGTCTTCAAGGAGAACGCCAACTGGAGGGGAGAGGTCATCCAGGACATCTACCGCCAGGCAGAGACCGGCGGTGTTCTGCTCGCTTCCATGGGAACCCCCAAGCCCTACCCCGTCTACTGGGACAAGATGCTGATCAACGCAAGCCAGGTGACCAATCCCTCCATCGACCCGCTGCGCGAACCGATGGAGACCACCACCTTCCTGGGCAAGAAGAGCACCACCATCCGACGGGACGAACAGGGAAAGCTCATCACCGATACCACTCCACAGCTGAAACTGGCCATTCCCATCATGTTCAGTGCAATGTCCTACGGCTCGATCTCCTACAACGCACACAAGAGCCTTGCCTTGGCTGCCGAGCAGTTGGGAACCTTCTACAACACCGGCGAAGGCGGACTGCATGAGGACTTCTACCGTCATGGCAAGAATACCATTGTGCAGGTGGCATCCGGACGGTTCGGGGTACACCCAGGCTATCTGAATGCGGGAGCTGCCATCGAGATCAAGATGGGACAGGGGGCGAAACCCGGTATCGGGGGACATCTGCCTGGTTCGAAAATCGGCCAGGACATCTCCAAGACCCGCATG
>JAAYQY010000249.1 GCA_012519125.1 Spirochaetales bacterium | reverse complement strand
CGCAGCAACACTCAACGAGACGAAAAAACCGGCCTGGGCCGGAGTGAGATTGAGCTTTCCGGTAAGAATCAGGACCAGCAACAGCTGCACAAAGTCTCCGAATCGGTTGATGATCCGGATGATGAAAAGAACATAGATGGATGTTCCCAGACCCCTGTACAGGGAAAACCCCGCCAGGGATTGACGGGGTTTCTGTTTGGTCAAAGCGGAATCCCTACCCTGTCTTGGAGGGTAAGGATTGCCATCTCTTTGGTCAACACTCGCTGTGGCCGCAGGAGAAACATTTCTTGCAACCTTCGATGTTCACAAAGGTGACATTCCCGCAAATCGGACAGATATCGGGTTTCACACTTGCCGTTGCAGAGGGAAGTCCGAGATCAAGCTGACCTGCTTCGTCCTCCTCATCCTCTTCATCGGGAAGACGTGAAGCATCCCGATCAGAGTCTGAAGACCCGATGTGCTCCTGCAACACCTGTGCCACTGCATCAGGAAGGCTCATGACCCGATTCTTGCCAAAGCCCATCGACCGACCACTGCCGATTCCTGAGAGCTGGCCAATGATTGCCTGTGCCCGCTGATCGGGGGTGAGTGGGCTGGGCATGCGGAGCATCAAGCTGATGAGCCTGCCCAGGCCCTCTGCATCTGCTGCCACATCCGAGCCGACCTTGGCCACATTGATGAACACCTCGAAGATGTCACTGGGATTGGGGCCATCACAGTTGACCGTGATGTACGCCGTCCCGATCGGGGTTGCCTTGCGATAGGTCGTTCCCTGCAACACGGTGGATCTCACACGTGGCTTTGGCTCGGAAGAGCGGCTGACCACCGGCTTCTCAACCTTCGGCTCCTCTTTCTTCACGGTAAGGACCTGCGTATCGCGCGATCCATCACGATAGGTCGTACCACCCTTGCACCCAAGATCGTAGAGCAGCTCGTAGAGCTTACCGGTCTGCTCGACCGTGTACTCCTTGGGAGTGTTTCCGGTCTTGGAGATGGAGGAGTCAACCCACTTCTGGATGGCTGCCTGCACCTTCACATGCCCTTCAGGGGCAAGATCCATGGCAGAGACGAAGTAGTCGGGTTTCTTCTGGCCAGGATGATCTTTCACCCACTCATCATAGACTTTCACCCGCTCGATGTTTGTGCCCATCCTGCCGGTTCTCTCCCACTCCCAGAAGTAGTAGGGCTCGATGCCGGTGGAGGTGTTCACCATCGTACCGGTGGTGCCGGTGGGAGCCTGGGTGAGCAGGGTCACGTTGCGCAGTCCCTGCTTTCTCACCTTCTCTCGAAGGGTTTCGGGCATCTGAAGCATGAAGCCGCTCATCAGCAACTTTTCGGCATCAAAGAGGGGGAAGCTCCCCTTCTCCTTGGCAAGGTCGCTGCTTTCGCTGTACGCCTCGATGCAGATGAACTTGTACAACTCCTCGATGAAAGTCAGAGAAGCATCACTGCCATAGCCAAGCTCGAGCTTGATCAGCATGTCGGCAAGGCCCATGGTGCCAAGCCCGATGCGCCGCTCGCTGAGCTGCTGCTGCTTGTTCTCCTCAAAGAAGTACGGCGTGTCGTCGATGACATCGTCCAAAAAGCGGACTGCACCACGCACGGCCCTTCCCAAATCCTCGTAGAGCACCTTCTTGTTCTTCACAAAACGACTGAGGTTGATGGATCCGAGATTGCACACGCCCCAGGGAGGAAGCCCCTGCTCGCCACAGGGATTGGTGCTCTGGATCGTGGAGTAGTACCACGAGTTGGACATCTTGTTGTACCGGTCGATGAAGAACACCCCCGGTTCTGCACTCGCCCAAGCACTCTCTACGATGGCTTCCCAGATTTTCCTGGCTTTCAGCTTCTGATAGACGAACACCTTGTGCCCGTTCTTCTTCCACTTGTTGATATCCCCATCCCACTCCTTGTTGTAGGCGGGGTCGGTGGTATCGGGGAAGAAGGTCTCCCAGTCGCCATCGCTACGCACAGCATCCATGAAGTCATCGGTAATGCCGACACTGATATTTGCGTTGGTGATTTTGCCCATCTCACGCTTGGAGTTGATGAAATCGAGGATATCCGGATGCCAGACGTTGAGGATCAGCATCAATGCACCGCGTCGTGATCCACCCTGCTCAATCAGACCGGTGACGAAGCTGAAGAGCCCGCCCCAGCTTACCGAGCCACTGGACCTTCCATTTACGCCCTTGACGTAACTGTGCCTGGGCCTGAGGGAGGAGATGTTCATCCCCACTCCGCCGCCGCGGCTCATAATCTCGGTCATCTGCCCCAGCGAGGCAATGATGCCACCACGACTGTCCTTCGGAGAGGGGATCACGTAACAGTTGAAATAGGTCAGATTCTGATCCGTTCCAGCGCCAGTAAGAATCCTGCCGCCAGGGACGAACTTCCAATCCTCCAGGAGCCAATTGAACTCTTTTTCCCATGTTTTCTGAATCTCCGGCTTCTCTTGCGAAGCGATACCTTTCGCTACACGAGCCAACATCTGGGCAGGGTCGGTTTCAAGGGGCTTGTCCACATCTTCCCGCTTGACATGCAAGACAATACCGTCGTCCAGCTTCACCGTGATCGAGTCGTTGGCGAGCAGTTCGGTGACCACACCGATCTCACGCTGACCTGTCTTCGGATTGCTTACGGCGACCACGACATCCCCAACCGAAAGGGTCTCTTTTTTCACATCTTTCAGTGCATATCGGTCCAGGAAAATCTTGCGTCCCAACGTACTCAGTTCATTCTTCACAGAGCTCATGTAATCCCTCTATATATGTATTTTTTCCACTTTCTCAAAAGACTTGATTGCCAGACTTTAGGGCCTTGCAAGCAAGGGGGCCGACGGCTGTCGACCCTCATCAACCATAGCATGGAGACTACAACTTGGCAAGCATGATTACCGTATTTATAGCGCAGTCAAAAGTTGAATAACGCTATATATAGTGTTATATAGGTTTGATAGCACTCACGTATCAAGTCTAAGAAAATGCGTATGAGAAAGGTCTGAAAGGTTCAAAGCCCCAAGAAAAAAAACTTTCAATTCCTTGCTGGCAATGAGCAGGGGTTCCATGGATGCACCCCGTCTGAAGCCCAGAATCGCGGTGGCAAAATCATGCGCATTCCCATCCTTCGCCCATGTACAAGATTGCAATACTGTCGGTTGCCTAGTGGCCTGAAAAAAGGGAGTCTCCCCGACGAGAAGACTCCCATGATACACAAAACCCCTTTGGGGGAACAATCATCAATATCCGAGCTGAACCATGGTATCAGCAACTTTCTTGAAGCCGGCGATGTTCGCCCCCTTCACGTAGTTGATGTACCCGTCATCCTCCTTCCCTTCACGAACACAAGCCCGATGAATCTGGGTCATGATGGAAAAGAGCTTCTCATCCACCTCCTCAGCAGTCCAGGAAAGGTGCATGGCATTCTGGCTCATCTCCAAGCCGCTGACCGCTACACCACCTGCATTTGCTGCTTTGCCCGGGGCAAAGGGAATGCGTTGTCCGATCAGGAAGGTCACCGCGTCAGCTTGGCATCCCATGTTCGATGTCTCGACCACGTACTTCACCCCGTTGGCAACCAGCATCTTCGCATCCTCAAGATTCAGCTCATTCTGAATCGCACAGGGAAAGGCAAGGTCCACGGGAACTTCCCAAGGCTTCTTTTTCGGGACAAAGGTTGCCCCGAACTTCTTTGCATACGGCTCCACCACATCGTTGTTGCTGGTGCGCAGGAAGTTCATGTACGCCCACTTCTCAGGGGTCCCGACACCTTCCTCGTCATAGATGTAGCCATCGGGTCCGCTGATGGTCACTACCTTCGCCCCAAGCTGGGTTGCCTTCACCGCAGCGCCCCAGGCAACATTGCCGAAGCCGCTGACAGAGACGCGCTTGCCCTCGAAACTGTCATTATGGGCCTCAAGCATGGCCTTGGCGAAGTACATCGTTCCATAGCCGGTCGCCTCAGGCCGGACGAGCGATCCGCCATAGCCCAGGCCTTTGCCGGTGAGCACCCCGGTATTCTCCTCGCGGATGCGTTTGTACTGCCCATACAAATAACCGATCTCCCTGGCCCCCACTCCGATGTCCCCTGCAGGAACATCAGTATCCGGACCAATGTACTTCTGGAGCTCGGTCATGAAGGAGCGGCAGAAGCGAAGGATTTCCGCATCACTCTTGCCACGGGGATTGAAATCACTGCCACCCTTGCCGCCACCCATGGGAAGGGTCGTCAGGCTGTTTTTCAGGGTTTGTTCGAAACCGAGGAACTTCAGTGAACCGAGGGTCACACTGGAGTGGAACCGAAGCCCTCCCTTATAGGGGCCGATGGCGTTGTTGAACTGTACCCGATATCCGCGATTCACCTGCAGGTTACCCTCGTCGTCCTCCCACTCCACTCGGAAAGAGTACACACGATCAGGTTCGGTCATCCGTTCCAGAATCCGGTTTTTCTCATAGACGGGGTTCTCATTCACCACATCGATGACACTCTCCAGGACCTCGCGCACAGCCTGGATGAACTCAGGCTGGGCGGGATTCTTCCGCTCCAGATCTTCCATTAATGTTTCAAGGGTATACATACCTAGATTTTTCTCCTTCAGAACGAGTACAAGCATCTGCTGCTTGTTCAAAAAGCCTAAACCCGAGCATGGGATCTGTCAATGTTTAAATTGAGTTAATCATGAGTATATATTTTTATATTACTCGATTGTTCAATAAATCGTATATTTTTTGAATTTTTTATCAAATTTATGCAAATCTTGAATTTCTATTCAAAACTGTACGCCCATGCTACACTACTCGATATGTACACACTTGACCCTACCTGGTTGCCCTTCAGCAACCTGATGCTGAAACACATCTACAACGTCCTGCTCATCTGCAACGAATACGACCGGTTTCTTCTGGAAGAGGACGGACGGGTTGAGGAGGAGCTGTACATCGAATACACCCAGCTTGGGTTGAACAACCCTCCAAAAATAACCCACACCAACAGTGGGGAGGAAGCGCTCAAGCTCATTGCAAGCCGGAAGTATGAACTGGTCATCACCATGCTCGATCTCGGGCCGGAATCGGTGGAACAACTTGCCGATTCCATCAAGAAGCTTGATCCGGATATGCCGGTCATCGCCCTCTCCCCCTCCTCAAGCCACCGCAGGAACAAGCTGATCAAGGGATCGGACTGCCTGGCCATCGACTACTTCTTCTATTGGCAGGGCGACCCCACCATCTTCTTGGCCATGATCAAGCTGGTCGAGGACAGGATGAACCTCGACCATGATACAAAGGAGGCTGATGTACAGGTCATCATCCTGGTAGAGGATTCGATCCGTTTCTACTCCTCGTATCTACCCATGATGTACACCTGCCTCATCCAGCAGAACCGCTCCGCCATTTTGGAAGCGCTGAACAACTGGGGCAAAACCCTGCGCATGCGGGGAAGACCCAAAATTGTCCTTGCAAGAACCTATGAGGAAGCTTGGCAACTGTACAGCACCTACCGGCACAATATTCTGGGCATCATCACCGACATGTCCTACCTCAAGGGAGGAGAACAGGACAGACTCGCTGGACTCACCCTTACCAAAGAGGTGCTCGCTCTCGACCCTGAAGTCCCGATTCTGGTGCAAAGCAGCGACAACAACGCCCGTGATGAGGTGGAGGATGGTGGGGCTTTCTTCATCTGGAAGCACAGCTCGTCGCTGCTCTTCGACCTCAACAAGTTCATGACCAGCCACTACGGCTTCGGCCCCTTCATCTTCCGTGACCCGAAAACGATGGAAGAGATTGCACGAGCCGAGACAATGCGTGACCTGCAGCGGCTTTTGCCCTTCATCCCAGCTGAAAGCTTCGACTTCCACTGCAGGCGCAATGAGTTCTCCCGCTGGCTGAGGGCACAGAGTCTCTATACCCTCGCCGCCAAGATCAAGAACTTGCAAATTCCTCCCGGAGGTGATGCCTCGCTTGTCCAGCAGCAACTCATCAACATCATCCGCACCTATCGAAGCGAACGCACCAAAGGCGTCATCGCACAGTTCAGTCGCAACAACTATGATGAGACACTCTTCTTCAGCCGTATCGGAGGAGGGTCCCTGGGTGGCAAGGGCAGAGGACTTGCCTTCATCGACATGGTCCTTAGGGCTGCAAAGCTTCCTGCCAAGTACCCCCAGGTCTACCTCTCCATTCCCCGTACCGTGGTGCTGACCACCGAGATGTTCACCCAATTCGTTGAGGAGAACGACCTCACCGACATCACCACCGCCGACCTTCCGGATGAGACCTTGCTTAAGATCTTCCTCTCCAAGCCGCTGAAAGAGGAGCTGGTGCTCAACCTCGCCGAGATAATCCAGGTGATCCACCAGCCCATCTGCGTGCGCTCCTCGAGCTTGCTTGAAGACTCCCATTACCAGCCATTTGCTGGTGTCTACGAAACATGCATGCTTCCCAACCAAGGCAGCGATGAGGTACGCCTCTCTGAGCTCTGTGATGCAGTCAGATCTGTGTGGGCCTCAACCTATTTCCGCAGTGCCAAGGAGTACCTCAAGGCAACCGAGCACATGCTCGAGGACGAGAAGATGGCTGTCATCATCCAGCAGGTCATCGGCAGCGAACACGGCTCCTACTGGTATCCGAACATCAGCGGGGTTGCCCGCTCGCTCAACTACTATCCCTTGGGTGGGGAAAAACCCGAGGACGGAGTTGGAATGCTCAGCTTCGGGTTTGGAAAGTCTGT
>JAAYQY010000248.1 GCA_012519125.1 Spirochaetales bacterium | reverse complement strand
GGTGAATCGTTGCTGAGGTGTATGGCCATCGGGTTGCTGTCGGTAATGTAAGCCTGATGGAACAAGAGCAGGTGGTCTTCTCCGAGCAAGCCCACAAAGACCTTGCACGATATGAAGCGAGTGGAAACTCTCTTGTGTTGACCGCTGTAGACGGTGAGCTTCAGATATTGATCGGGGTACGAGACCAAATACGAGAGGGTGTGAAGAGACATCTGCACAAGCTGAAGAAGTTGGGTGTCAGACACTTGATAGTCCTCTCTGGAGACAATCAAGGGACGGTGGACTTGGTGTCAGAGCAGCTGGGTTTGACGGAGGCTCATGGACACATGTTGCCTGAAGACAAGGCTTCCTACATCAAGAAGCTGCAGGCAGAAGGCCGAACGGTAGCCTTTGTTGGTGATGGGGTGAACGACAGTCCATCACTTGCCTTGGCCCAGATCGGCATCGCCATGGGCAGCGGTACCGATGTTGCCATCGAAACGTCCGATGTCGTGCTGATGAATTCAGACTTCAGCCGCTTACCCCATGCCCTGGGATTGGCAAAGGCGACAGCGAGCAACATGCGTCAGAATATCGCAATTGCAGTAGGAGTGGTGCTGGTCCTCTTGGCAAGTGTGTTTTTCAGTGAGTGGATGAATATGTCCATCGGCATGCTGGTCCACGAAGCGAGTATTCTGGTCGTGATTCTCAATGGGATGCGGCTGTTGCGTTACCGTTTGAGAAAAGAACGTTGAAAATTGATTCAAATCAATTACTGTGTGAGAGAACCTTGGTATGCTATCCATACCAGACGATATAAGGAGTGATACCCATGAAAAAAATAACCATCCAACTGGAAACCCTGACCTGCCCGTCTTGCATGCAAAAGATTGAGAACGCAACCAAAGCCTTGCAGGGTGTGCAAAAAGAGAGTGTGAAAGTGCTGTTCAACTCCAGCAAAGTCAAACTTGATTTCGATGATTCTGCCATCACTGCAGAAGCCATAGCACAGGCCATCACTACCTTGGGCTATGAGGTGAAGAAGTCCCAAGTCAAGGAAATCTGAGTGTCTCCAAGACAAAGGCACTCAGGTGCTGCACACTCTCTCGCGTTTGCCGGTAGTCATTTTTGCTGCCGGCTCGAACGCTGAACGGAAAAGCCCGATCCCTTTCACATCAATGGTTGGCAATCTATCGGTTGCTGATATTCGTTCTCCAGACTGTTCGTAAGGAGAGGGAGACCTCCGGGCCACTAAGCCCATACTTGTCGATGCCCATCGTCTCCTCATGGCCGGTAAACCGCCATCCCCCGCGCAGTACCAAACGCATGCAGGTGGTGATGTTCAGCTCCACCCCAGCAGATAGTGATGCAAAGGTGGAACGGCTGGCCGAAACTACATCATAGCCTTCATTCCCGTCGATATCCTTGAGATGTCCCACCGATACTCCTCCAACTGCCAGGCGCATAATGGGGTGAATCATCTTGTCGGACACAGGAGTGAAGAGCAGTTCCATTCCCGACATCAGTGCAAACGCAGCTTCCGTATTCGCAATCGACACTCCCAGGTTGGCATGAGCGAAACTCGACAAGGGATTAACGGCGACGAACGCTCCAAGAGATAACCATGGGGAGAGCTCAAACCCATACGAGAGATCAAGCAATACTGGTTTCTCATCCTGGATGAAGGCTGCGCCCCCTCCCACATGCAGGTAGCTCACAAAAGAGAAGGAGGATGCAGGAGCATCCACCCCAGATTGTGATGCGAATGCGAAACTTCCGCTGCACACAAGAACCAGAACCAACAAACAAATTTTTAATGCTTTATCCATACCCAAACTACTTCCTTAGAGAAAATTTTCTGAAACCAACGCATCAAGCATGCCCTGTTTGTAGGATTCTCCTGTCTTCACACTACTCTCCTCACACTTGATGATTGAAAGGATAAGAACTATGGAAAGACCAAACCATCGAACGAGTGTATGAGAATGCGTGTAGAGAGCTACGTAGTTAGTTGTAGTTGGGGGAATTCTCAGTTGTATGCCGTAAAATTCAGATTGATTCTCAGCAACAACATAGAGAAGAGAGGGAGCTTAATGAGTATGAGAGTACTTCATTTTTCCGTTATAACAAGCAGTACATCAGGTGAGATGGCATCGAAAGAACAGGTTCCCTTGCCGTAGCAGAGGAACCTGTTTTTGATACGCATTGATATGCGATGGTTGGTTAGTTGGCACCCATTTTCTTCAGCTGGTTTACAATGTAGGTCCGCTTGGCAGCCTTTGCATACTCGAGGACCGAATGCCCCTGATAGTCACGGGCATTGATGTCAGCACCGGCCTTGAGCAAGGCAGAGATGACTCGGGTCTCAGGATTGGTGTTCACTGCCATGATGAGGGCTGTTTCCCCAAGGTAGTTGCGGGCATTCAGGTCTGCTCCTGCTTCAAGCAACGCCTCGATGATCTTGGGACTTGTGCTCTTGTTTGCAGCAAGGTGCAAAGCATTGGATCGATACTTGGGTTCTGCTTCCTGGATATCAGCACCCGCCTCAAGCAACGCCCTCATCACGTTCACCGAGGGGTTGTACTGGGCAGCAAGCATAATGGGAGTAAGGCCCCACTCGTTCTGTGTGTGGATGTCAGCACCTTGCTCCAGAAGACTCTTGATCTCCTTCACTTTGGTAGCAGTTACAGCAGCGGCAAGCAATTTCCTGTTCAGGGTTTCCTCACGTTTTGCCATGGCAGAATATCTCCTTACTCATTATTTGATTTATACTTACTTATCAGTAGTATTTCAAGTTTTCTCTTTTTTGTATAGAGCGGGACCAAGTTTTCACCCTTTTTGCATGCCTGCAGCCCTGTTTGCCTGCTTTAGGATTTGCGTCATCGTACAAATATGCTGTATGATGGGTGCATGGTAACCAAGGAAATCATCCAGCAAGTTCCGAAAGTGGAACTGCATGATCATCTTGACGGTGGACTCAGGATCCAGACCATCCTGGAATTGGCCAAAGAACAACACGTACAGCTTCCCAGCGAAGATCCCCAGAAGCTGCATGAGTGGTTTGTCCGAGGTTGCAAACAAAAAAGTCTCTCGCTCTATCTGGAACCGTTCGGCATTACTACACAGGTGATGCAAACAGAGAAAGCTCTCCAGCGGGTTGCCTTCGAGGCCGTTGAAGACCTTGCCAAAGAGCATGTCTGCTACGCTGAGATTCGCTTTGCTCCCATACTCCATGTCAATAAAGGCCTCTCTCTCGAGCAGGTGGTCCAAGCGGTTCTGGATGGCCTTCAGCAAGGTAGCCGACATACCGGTATGCCTACTGGCCTTATCCTTTGTGCAATGCGCAATCAAAGCCCAGCCGTAAGCCATACCATTGCCGAACTTGCCGTTGCATTTGCAGACCGAGGGGTGGTTGGCTTCGACTTGGCCGGTGATGAAATCGGGTATCCACCGAAGAAGCACTTGGATGCCTTCCAGTTCATCCGAAACAAGAATTTCAACATTACCATCCATGCAGGCGAAGCCTTCGGAGTGGAGTCCATCTGGCAGGCAGTCCAGCTCTGTGGTGCCCACCGCATCGGTCATGGGACCCGCTTGGTGGAGGATATGAACCTTGATGGGCATCGGATCGAAAACATGGGCTCATTGGCCAACTTCATCCTCGATCGGAGAATCCCGCTTGAGATGTGTCTTACGAGCAACGTAGGAACCGGGGCTGCAAAGGATTATGCAAGCCACCCCTTCCCGCTCTTCTTCCGCAATAAGTTCCGTGTCTTCCTCTGCAGTGACAACCGTCTGATGAGTGACACCAATCTTACGAAAGAGATGGAACTGGCTGTGCAGTACTACAATCTGAACATCCGTGATCTTGAGAAGATTACGATCAATGCGATGAAGTCAGCCTTCATTCACCACGATCAGAAGCTCACCATCATCTATGACGTCATCAAGAAAGGATATGCGGAGATACGCACCCGTTATGGGCTCTTGGACTAAAGGGTACGACGGAAGACCTCGATCGGATTGATCCGCATCCGGATCCTGCAATAGAGATACCCGAATACCAAACCACTGAGGTGGGTGAGGTGTGCCACATTTCCACCGCGTCCAAAGACGTGGCTGGACAGCTCGATGACTGCATAGAGGATAACCAAAATCGGGGCCCGGACCGGAATGAATCCAAACACAAAGATCACCGAATAGGGGTAGAAAACGGCAAACATCAACAGCACCCCGTAGATTGCCCCCGAAGCACCAACCAGAATCACATTGGTGCCGGCCAGATAGTAGCTGATGAAGCTTACGATTCCGCTGAACAAACCGGTGAGCAGATAGAAGAGCAGAAACTCCTTGCTGCCGATGCGCTTCTCCACCATGGAACCGAAAATGAAGAGGCTGAGCATATTGAAGAGCAGGTGGCTGAAGCCCCCGTGGACAAACATGTAGGTGAACGGCTGCCAAAGATATCCACCCAGGACAAAGGAAGGAATCATGGCAAGGTAGTACGTGCTTCGCGGATAGAGAAATGCCGTCAGGGCGTAGACCAAAACATTGATCAAGACCAGCTTGAGGGCAAAATTCTTATACGTTGTATCTCGGAATCTCCGATTGAGAAAATTGGTCGTTTTCATGTAGATACAATAGTAAGCGCGCAAGAATTCGTCAATTGCGAAAAAAATGCACAGAAATGAAGGGGTGTGCAAACGCTACACACTTTTCCAGCATCAAACCAGTGAAAAAAGGCCAGAAATGCAGGTTATTGTTGGCATGATTATTGCATTACAATAGATGCAGAACAGAGCAACACAATTTTTTTCATACTCCTCCTTTTTCATACTGACAGGGTGCCAAAAGATTTTCCAATCAGCTTTTGGCACCCTTCCTTTTGCCCTGACAGCAATGCTTGTGTGCAATTTTGAAATAGTGTTACTTTTTTTCACAGCCCAATTATGCACAGTCATGACTTAACCTTTACTTTTGGCAGGTATTTTGTACCTATAGTATGTATTTTAAAAGTTGGCACGCTCCTTGCAATAGTATAGGCAGAACAGAGCAACAGTTTTTTTCAAACCTCCTTAAAGTGTGATTTCTTTGGTGCCAGCGGTTCTCTCTCCCCACCCCACAATACCGCTGGCACCATCTTTTTGTCCGCACCCCACCCTTCCGGCAGACTTGATAGTTTGCTATAGTCAAGACATGGCAACCAGCAGAAGGGACCGTGCAGACTCCTACACCAAACGTGCACACAAAGAGGGCTACCCTGCCCGTTCCGTTTATAAGCTGGAAGAACTTCAGCAATCCTTCAACCTCGTGAAGCGAGGGGACACCGTCCTTGACGTAGGTGCTGCCCCCGGGTCATGGACTCTTTACACACACAATGAGCTGATCAAGGGAGAGGGAAGAATCATAGCGGTAGATCTCAATCCCTTGAATCTCAACCCCGTCCCTCACACGGTCACCAGCTATGTCGGGGATGCCTTCAGCAAAGAAATTCGTCCCACTCTTGTGGAACAAGGCCCGTATGATGTCATTATCAGCGATGCTGCTCCCATGACCATGGGAAACAGGGCAGTCGATACCGCGCGCAGCGAGTATCTTGCAGAACAGGTAATCTATCTTGCACAGGAGCACCTGAAGGTGCATGGAAACCTCGTGGTGAAAATTTTCCAAGGTGGAGGGCAGGTCGAACTGCTCAAGACAATGCGCACCTTCTTCACAAAGGTGAAGCCCTTCAAGCCAAAAGCCTGCAGGGACGACTCCTTTGAGATCTATCTTGTTGGTTTGGACAGGAAGGAAGGCTGATTCAGGCCTTCCTTGCCTTTGCCAGATTTCTCGCAGCCCCTTGGTGATCCACCAAGTCCAGGACTTTTTGGAAATAGGTGCAAGCCTGTTCTGCATGATGGAAATGCTCCAGCTCAAGCACGCCCAGATTATTGAGGGCCTCCACTTGGCTGGGGTCTTCAAGCACAACCTTGCGGTAGAGGTCCCAAGCACGATTGGGCTCTTTTTCCATCGCTTGCTGCGCTTGGTCAACCAAGGAAAGGATACCAAGCACCCGCCCATACCAGTCGGGATCCGAGAGAATCTTCAACCGCATGCGGATAAGGTGAAGTTCCTTCGGGGACTGGGCTTCATCTTCCGCTTTCCCGTACCACTGCAAGGATTCTTGCCGCTTTCCGTCAAGGTAGGCAATATCACCAAGGAGCCGGCACAACCGTAGGCTCTCCCCATAGGTTTCCACGGATTCGAGCAGTTGTGCATAGGCTTCCTGTGTTCGTCCTGAACCCAAAGTGATCAGGGCAAGGTTGTAGACCAACCCGACCGAAGCACCTCGGTGCCGGATGAGCTTGCGGGTGAAATGCTCGGCCTCGGTCCATTTGTTCTGAACCATGGCATTGAGCATTCTCCGTTGATAGTACCAGTTGATGAGATCCATACCATCCCCCTCAGAGGCTGATGCCAAGGCTGTGTCCTTGGCATCAACACAGATTCAGGCATTACAGGACAAAAGCACCGATGATCATGAGAACAACGATCGTGGTGATGCCTTGCGCAAAGGTTACACCAGTTTGTGTCTTGTAGGCAGTGGTGTTGTCCATGTCAGAGAACTGGGACACAACCCAGAAGTAGCTGTCGTT
>JAAYQY010000247.1 GCA_012519125.1 Spirochaetales bacterium | reverse complement strand
GCTCGCGCAGTGCATCAGCATTCTCCACCACCCATTCCTTGACCGGATGACTCTTGGCAGAAGGGTCACTGATGAACACTCCCTTGCCTTGGTATACTTTCACTATTCCTGAAACTTCCAGCATTCGCAGAGCTTCACGTATGGAGGATCTGCTCACCTCAAGCTTGCTGGAAAGTTCCTTCTCACTATACAGCTTGTCCCCGGGCTTGAGCTTCTCAGTCCGGATGATCTCGTTGATGGCATCAGTCACCATGACTGACAGGCGTTCTTTCTTAAGCGATTGCATGGTTGCATCCTAGCGCTAAGCGGGCAAAGGTGCAAGTAATCATCCACTGGCAATCCCAAAGGGTTTCTTCTATACTTGGTCGTATGGAAACCACACATACTGCAGCAATCATTGACGGACAGGGCGGAAGCCTTGGCAAAAGCTTGGTCGAAGCCATCAAGGCGAGATTCACACAGGTGAAGGTGCTTGCCATCGGGACAAACAGCCTTGCCGCAAGCGCCATGCTTCGCAGTGGCGCCGATGCCATCGCCACCGGAGAGAATCCGGTGGTCGTTGCAGCGCGTACGGCTGACCTCATCGTCGGGCCTCTGGGCATCATCACCGCCGATGCACTGCATGGGGAAATAACCCCTGCCATGGCCTTGGCCGTGGCACAGAGCAGGGCACACAAGATACTGCTTCCCATAAGCAAGTGCAATGTCTCCATTGTAGGACGGCAGGACCTCAGCCTCGGAGAGATGATATCCCTGGCCCTTGAAGAGATCCAGACGTTTCTTGACAGCTATCCGCCCCAACGGTAAACTATCGCCAATACCACCCCATGAAGGGGTTTTATCCTGATTGTTACCTAGATTACACACAGAAGCCATGAAGGCAGAGAAGGATGCACATCCTTTGCTTTCATGGCTTTTATTGTTGGAGAGCTATTTGTGAATCGATACCAAGAGCCTCTTACGGAGGGCACCACACTCTGTGTCTACAACCATGATGAGCTGATCTTTTCTGATGCAGGTCGTTGGCTTCATCCGCTCTTCTCCTTCGAGAAATTCCTCATCAGCTACACCGGCCCCAAAGACTGCCTCAGTGCCCACGATACAGCGGCAGGGAAGGCAGCCGCACTCTTGATGAGCCGTTTCGGCATCAAGCGTGCACACATAAATCTCATCAGTGAAACCGCTATTGCACACTACCAAGCCCATGGTATCGAAGTAAGTTGGGAAGAGCGGATTCCCCTGCTTGCCTGTAAGACCGAATCTCTCCTTTTGGAAATGGAAGATGAGGATCAGATGTATCGAGAGCTCAAGAGAAGAGCAAAGCTGGTGCAAGGTGTCACCGTGGAAGTTCAAAACCTCCTCTTCTCTTACCCCGGCCAAAACCCTCTGATCCAAGAAATCTCCTTTTCTCTTCCTGAAGGAGGAAGGCTTATCATCCAAGGAGACAATGGCAGGGGCAAAACCACCCTGCTCAACCTCTTGATGGGAAAACTCAAAGCTAGTGAAGGAAGCATCCTCATCGACGGCAAAGATCCCAGCCAGCTTCCGCCGAGAACCATCGGTTACATCAAGCAGCAGCAGACCCAACAGCAATTCCCTGTCTCCGCACGGGAAGTGGTCAGCATGGCGGTGGATCCCAAGAAAGAGAAAACTGAACAGATGTGGGAAGTGGACACAGCCCTCAGGAGAACCGGGGTGGCCCACCTGAGTTCGCGAAACTTCTTCACCCTCAGTGGAGGAGAGCGACAGAAAGTTTCCCTTGCACGTTCGTTGTGTCAGAAAGCACGGCTGCTCTTGCTCGACGAACCGACGTCTTTCCTCGATGCAAAGAGCAGAAACACTCTGCTTGAAGTACTTCACTCACTTACTTTGGAGGAGATGCCCACCATCATCATCGTCACCCACGACAAAGATCTGGAAGCCGACCTCTCCTGGCCAATACTGCACCTGGAGGAACACCATGGATGAGTTTCTTTTCGCGCTCACCCTTCCCCCGGTTTCCAGAGGCCTCTTGGCTATGGCTGTGGCAGG
>JAAYQY010000246.1 GCA_012519125.1 Spirochaetales bacterium | reverse complement strand
GCTTGCCTAATGGGGGTATTCTGGGTATACTTCATATAACCTAGTTAAAAGCTAGGAAATAAACACATTTACCTGAGGAGGTACAGAGATGTTTACCCAGTATTCGCTTCCCTACGGTTTTGCAGACCTTGAACCCCATATTGACCAGCTTACCATGGAGACACACTACACCAAGCACCATGCAGCCTATACAAATAATCTCAATGCCGCAGTCGAGAAAGACAGTTCACTTGCAGGCAAAAGCATTGAAGAGATTCTTTCAAACCTTGATGCCATCAAGGATGAAGGATTGAGAACCACCATCAGAAACAATGGGGGAGGTTTTGTAAACCACAACCTCTATTTCTCTACGCTCTCTCCGAATCCAGCATCTGCACCTAAGGGTGCGCTGCTCAATCAGATCAAAGAACAGTACAAGAGCTTGGAGGGCCTTCAGGAAGAGCTTGCCAAGCAAGCAACCGGCCGTTTCGGTTCAGGTTGGGCATTCTTGGTTGCTTTCAAGGATGGTAGTCTGAAGGTAGTGAACACCCCGAACCAGGACACACCGCTGATGGAGAAATCTGGCGGCACTCCTATTCTTGGTATTGACGTATGGGAGCATGCCTACTATCTGAAGTACAAGAACCTTCGAGCTGATTACATCAAGGCATTCTGGAAGGCTCTTGATTGGGCACAGGTAGAATTGAACTACCAGAAAGTAGCCTACTGATCACTGGCAATCTTGCAGATATACCCACCTCTTTTCGAAGGGGTGGGTCCATTGCAATTAGGAAGACAAAACTGATGAAGGAATATACAAACTCTTATAGAGTAGCAAAGAGAGAACAGAAAAATCCAAAAACTGAGCGGAACAATGCAAATGAAATCTGAGTGAGTTGCTTGATAAAGAATCTGATTCTCACTAATATATCAGTATAAAAAGAATGATAAAAGAAAAGGAGAGCACACCATGGACAAGAACGAAATCCAGAAAAAAGAAAGCATTGAATTCCTCATCAAGAACACTGACATGTTCCTGGATGTAGACTATACAAAACTTGCAGCACACATAGAGGGTCACCGATATTTTTTGGGAAAGAACCTGAATATGCCGATCACCTGGGATCAGGCAACCTACTCTTGGATGAGCAACATTTATGAACCGCTCAGCCAGATGATGGAAACCTGGACAACCCAGATGAGTTTCCCCGGAAGGAGAAAAGCGGACCTCTTCTTTGAGCTCTGCGATCACCTCTACTTCATGAGTCTCGAGAAACAGACTGAAGTGAATCCCTACTATGCGGTTCTGGACTACAGTGCCCAGTACGGCAGGAGCATCGGCAAGTTTTTCGCCAAGTTGGCAAGTTTCAACCATGCAGCGTAAGTTTTTTCGAGAGTGAAGGGTTATTTGTACTTCAGAAGGTGGCATTGCCACCTTTTGTCGTAGAGAAAGGAGAAGCCGCCAAATTTGGCGGCTTCTGTAATGCTTAGGCAACTTTTCGTTTTTTCAGTCGTTCTGTCACCACCGGACCAAGCAAGGTGACCAGCGTAAGTGCGACAAAGACCCAAGCGATCGGAGAGGCTACGAAGATGGAGTAGGAACCCTCACTCATCAGCAAGGCCCTTCGGAAGTTCGACTCTGCCATCGGACCAAGAATGAGGCCGAGTACAGCAGGGGAGACCGACACATCAGCCTTTTGCAGGAAGTAGCCGAGGATGCCGAAGAAAAGCATCACCCCAACATCGAAGAAATTGGTGTTGATCGCATAACTGCCGACCACACACAGGACGAAAATCATGGGGGTGAGAATAGCCTTGGGAACCGAAAGCACCTTCACAAAGAGCTTGAGACTGGAAAGACCAAGCACAAGCATCGTCACGTTGGCGATGAACATTCCCAAGAAGATGGAGTACACCAGCGTGGTATGTTCGGTGAACAAGAGCGGTCCGGGTTGCAAACCCTGCACCGTCAAAGCACCGATAAGGATGGCAGCAACCGCATCGCCGGGAACACCCATGGTGAGCATCGGGATCAAGGCCCCGCCGGTAACCCCGTTGTTTCCCCCTTCAGGTGCGGCGATTCCCTCAGGAATACCAGTACCGAAGAGTTCGGGATGGCGGCTGCTTCGCTTTGCTTGGCTGTAAGAGACGAAGGCTCCGATCTCAGCCCCTGCACCAGGGACAATACCGATGATGGTCCCGATGGCACCGGAGAGTGGAGCGGTCTTGAGAATGACTTTCCAGTCCTTCTTGCTGGGCCACACTTTGCTGATCTTCTGGGTTACCTGGTCAGGAGTGAAGATGTTCTCAACCGTGGAGAACGCTTGGCTCATGGCGAACAACCCGATCATGACAGGGATGAAGGACATGCCGCTGAGCAGGTTGATGTTGTTGAACGTAAAGCGGGGATAGCCGGTGATGCCATCAATGCCGATGAAGGAGAGGCTGATGCCAAGTGCACCGCAGAGGACCCCTTTTGCCAGACTGTTGCCGCTGATCGAGGCGATGATGGAGAGGCCGAAGACAGCGAGCAGGAAGAACTCGGGGGCGCTGAACCGCAAGGCAAGCTTTGCAAGCTGCGGGCTGATGAGCCAGAGGGCGAGGACACTGACCACGCCTCCCAAGAATGAGGAAACAGTGGAAATGCCCATGGCCCTTCCACTCTCCCCACGCTTGGAGAATTCATAACCGTCAAGAACCGTTGCCGCTGCAGCAGGGGTTCCGGGTGTCCTGAGCAGGATGGCTGAGATGGATCCACCGTAGATGGCTCCCACATACACACCGATCAGCAAAAGGATGCCGGGAGCGGCTTCCATCCCAAAGGTGAGGGGCAGGACCAGGGCGACACCCATGGTGGCGGTGAGCCCTGGGAGGGCACCGATGCAGATTCCGGTGAAAACCCCAAGGATGATGAATAGGAATATCTGCACGCTGAATACTGAGTTCAATACTTCCAAAAGCATGGGATTACCTCCGTCGTCTAGATGAGCAGGCCGAAGCGCATCGGTACATTGAGAACAGAACCGAAGAGCAGGAAGATGGCCACGGTAAACAGGACACTGATGAGGATGGTTTTCCACCAAGGCCTCTTGCTGAACCACCTGATGAAGAGAATCAGCATGATGGAGGTGGTGACCACAAATCCCACCAAGGGGAGCAGGACGAAGTAGAGGACAAGGCCTCCCATCGTTATATAGACGTTCACGACGTTCTTGCTTTTCAGGTCAATGGTTGTGTCCAACTCCTTGGGCATGCGCAAGGTGAAGATGAACAGGGTGAGGGCGCTGAGTATGATCAGGCTGGCGATGATGATGGGGAACATGCCCGGTCCCGGCACCCCGTGATTGCTGGGTGGATAGCCGAGGGAGATGGCAATGATGAAGATCGCAAAGAGGGTAAATGTACCGCTCACAATGAAATTGGCTTTTCTCATAGGGTGATTCCTTTCTGAAGGAGACAGACCACAGCACCCGAAG
>JAAYQY010000245.1 GCA_012519125.1 Spirochaetales bacterium | reverse complement strand
TTGGGTTACAGGACACGCGCCCTGAGTGGGCAGGATGATGACCAGACTCGGACCAAGGTCCTGGATGCATTGGCTTCCAATCGCAGCGACCACCTGCAGTATGTGCTTGCCGTTGATATTCTCAACGAAGGTATAGATATTCCCATCCTCAACCAGATCATCATGCTCAGGCCAACTCAGTCTGCTATCGTCTTTGTCCAACAGCTTGGAAGAGGCTTGAGGAAGTTTGCGGGCAAGAAGTTTGTGACGGTCATCGACTTCATCGGCAACTATCAGAATAATTTTCTCATTCCGATCGCATTGTTTGGTGCCTACACGTATGAGAAGGATGAACTTCGACGCTATCTCAGTGGTGGAAGCCTTGGCATTCCCGGCGTGTCCACGATCGACTTTGAACGAGTCGCGAGGCAAGAGATTTTTGCCTCCATCGACAATGCCAATTTCACCAAACTGGCTTTTCTCAAGGAAGAGTACCTGAAGATGAAGGGCAGGGTGGGAAGGGTTCCCTCCATGATGGATTTTGCCAATACCGATGCCATCTCAGCCCTGCTTTTTGTAGAGTATGCCGGCAGTTATCGCCATTTTCTCCAGAAAGTGGAGAAGACCTTGCCCTCACTTTCCACTCAGCACATGCAGAGCCTCCTGTTTCTGAGCAGGATACTCAGCAAGGGGTTGCGCCCCTATGAGATGACCATCCTTTCGTTGCTTCTCGCTGAGGGTGATCGTCTCTTCTCGTTGGATGATGTACGAGATGTTATCAATGAGACCTATGCATCATATGTAGTTGATGAGCAGGATCTCAAATCAGCACTTCGCATCCTCTCCAACGGCTTCTTCCGTGACCGCGACAAGGCCGATCATGGGAACCTGAGCTATGTGTCAGTACATGAGAGAGTGCTTGAAATGCATCCTGATTTCAGAGGATTGCTTAGAGAAGGGCAGGCTTATCGCAGGCATCTGGAAGACCTGCTTGCATTCTCTTCACTCCAATTCCAGGCGCGCGATCAGAAGAGCTTCCTTCGCCATGATCTCTATCTATACGGCAAGTATAGCAGAGCGGAAGCTTTGCTGCTGCTTGGTTGGGAGAAGGATATGGTTCCCTTGAACATCGGGGGATATGTCTACAACAAGGAGTTGCAGGTCTGTCCAATCTTCGTCACATTGGAAAAGGATGTGGCATCCATCGACCCGGGTATCAACTACAAGGATAGTTTTCTCTCAGCTGAAGAGTTTGCTTGGGAGACAAAGCATGGACGTGACTTCAGTTCTCCGGAAGTGAAGGCCATGGACAAGCAACAGGAGTTGGGTTTGCGTCTTCCTCTCTTCGTGAAGAAACATGATGATGAGGGGCTTTCTTTCTACTATATGGGCGATATGACGTTCATAAGGAAGGAGTTGCGTGAAAAGCTGACAGGTACGCGGGGTAAGAGACCTATTGTTGCCATGTGGTTCAGGATGCAGAAACGGGTTGAGGAGAGTTTGTATCGGTATCTGACAGGGATTTGAGGAAGCGTTTGCCAAAATGAATGAAGCTCTGCAAAGTGCGCTGCTCCCATCATATTGCAGAGCAAAAAACACTTCCTGGCTTTCAGTCATATGTTGGAAATGGCCTAATTCCCTTTCAATTGATCTCTGGTGATTGCAGAGAAGAACTCCTTGTCCCAGATATCCAAGACCGAGGGATTGGGAATGAATGGGGTCACATCCTGTTTTACTGCTTGGAATTCAAGCGATTCAAAACGATTGAGAAGCTTTTCCTTAACCACTTCCAAGGTAAGCGGAACTTCCATGTACCAATGCCCTGATTGTCGCATTCTCTGCTCAAGATGATGGATGTTGACAGGAACTCCTTCTGTCAGGTACCAGACATAGTCATAAAAATCCCGTCCTTTCTCACGTTGTTTCCAATTCCTGCAAAGTAAAGCATGGAGTTTCCCCGCAAACAGGGATGGCCTGTCATATACCAAGACCGAATAGGGTTGTGGAAGAAGCTGGAATTTTCGTTCATACTCAGCACCCCCAGGGGGATTTGTATCAACTTCAATTTTGATCTTTATCAATGCATTATTTGGAATTCCTGATAACGGGGGTGTCATTGCAGTAATCTTGACCAAGTGAATAACCGTATTGGCCTTGAGGAATGCTGACTGGACATTTGAACTGTGCTGCTTTTTCTTGGATAGCACACTCATTTCCAAGCCATAGGAATTCAATCCTTGTTCGATGGCAGGGAGATATGTTTCCAAATTGAAATTTTCATCCTTTGTTTTCAAGGAAAAATCCATATCCTCAGAAAAACGATCCAAGCCATGGAAAATCCTGAGAGCAGTATCCCCATAAAAAGCTGCATGGGAAAAGAAATCTGTTTTTGAAAGGGTGTGAAGTGTCAATGCTTGGATTATTTCCTTGAGGGCATGTATTGCACTGATGTGGGTACCCAAGGCGTATGCGCTGAGCATCTTGTTTATTTCTTGATTCATCTGTCTTCTTTCTCCTTCCAGCGAAGCAAGGTGTTGAGCGTAGTGCTGTGATAGAGTGGGACAAGCTCTTTGATGGTGGACCATTCCAGTGCAAGAAGCTCCGAGCTATCCATTCTCAGATCTTCAAACAACAAATCGCTTATTGCTTTTCTGCTCGAAACTCCCCTGATCTTGTACAGAGTATCGCAGAGAGCCTTTTCCTTGGTGGCAAGTCGAAAGCCATACCCAAGTTCTTGCTCTGGGCTCAAAGCCCAAGGAAAGACAGTCTCCGGTATATAGTGAAAACTGTACCGGCCGAAGGGCGTGTCATAATACTTTTCCTTATTCAGCCGGAAACCAGCACTCATTATGGCAAACGCATGTTCCGGTATCATTTGGTAATATGCCAATGCTGTTTCAAAGGAGATATAGCTGGGGCTGTATAGCATGGAAGCTACGGGAAATTTGGGGTCATCATGGGATGTGCTGTATACTCCACGGCAAATTTGCAGGAGTTCCCCTTTCTTCAGCATCTGGGTAAGCTTTGCTTTTGGAGAGGCATAGTCTCTCAATTCATACATGACTATATCACGAGTCTTAAGCATTGTTACCTCCGATAAGTATGATTATATCATACTTAGTGGAGATAACAATAGGATTCAATTAGAGAGAGCATAAGCCAGACTGTCTTGATTCAGGATAATTGCAGACGCAAAAAAAGGAGCCCTTCCGGGCTCCCTTGCTGCTGTGTTGTCGGTGATTAATACCTGTTGTTGTAGGAAGGTCTGCGTTCGGTTCTTTCTTTTGCGATAGCTTCGTTGACTCTGAGGTTTCTTCCGTCGAGTTCCTGGCCGTCGAGCTGGCTGATAGCAGCTACTGCTGCGCTGTCATCCTGCATCTCAACAAAGGCAAAGCCCTTGGGACGATTGGTGTCGCGATCGAAAATGATCCTTGCGCTCATTACTTCGCCATACTGTGCGAAGAGAGAGTAGAGGGCTTCCTCGGTGGTCTGATAGCTCATGTTTCCAACATAGATTTTTTTTGCCATGATAAATTCCTTGCGCAGGTCTGTGCCTGCTTTCTGTGGGTGTCTTAGGAGTTTGGTACAGTTTCGATCGATTACCCGTCAGAAGTGCATGGAACAACAGCAGCATGGCTACAAAGATAGGATCGGGAACAAAAAGGAACACAAAGTCTAAGCTCCCTTAGCGTAGGTGGAATTCCACAAATAGTCAATGCACTGGGTACAAAACCCAACTTATTTTGCAATGAGGGAGGAAAAGAGCCCAAGATTTCCCCAATCTGCTCTCAATTCGCCCTTCTCAATGCGGTGGATCACCTCCAGCACCATTGTATTTGCCGGCGTGGCTACGCCTACCTTCTGTGCTTGTTCATCCAAGACCCCATTGATGGCATCCACCTCGCATGGTTTTCCCTTCTCGATATCCTGCAACATGCTCGGCTTGAGTGAGGCATGCTTCTTCATGGCCACGGGAATGAGCGCGAAGCTTATCATGCGCTTGAACGGGGAGTGATAGTCGAAAAGCTTGGCGATATCCTTGCCTTGGACGGGCTCCATCTTGATCCCCCCTGCTCTAGCGGTATCGAGGCACTCTTTCATCACCAGCTGAGCGATGCGTCTGGCCTGTTTGTCCTGTGCAACCCTACCGAAGGTGGCTCCCAATGCAGTAGCAGTACCGCTGAAGGCTGCGTTGATCAACAGCTTGGAGTAGCGGGCTCCGATGAAGTTCTGTTCGATGGTTACCGGACCCATGTGCCCAAGAATTGCTGCGATCTCACCCAATCGTTCCTCCCTGCCTGGAAAAGGTAGGCCTAGGCTGAAACAGAGAGTGTCGGGTTCGCTGGTAAGTTCAGCAACCCCAGGACCCAGGAGGGTTGCTCCCCAGCCCACAGCACAGCCACAGACCCTGTCTTTGCCCAGGATCTCCATCAGCAAAGGTTCGGGAAGACCATTTTGCATGGTGCACAACATGCCATCCTCTGCAAGAAATGGTTTGAGGAAAGAGGCAACATTCCGGTTCTCCAGCTGTTTGGTAAGAAGAAAAATGCAGTCATACAGGCCGTGCATCCCAGAAGGTAGGAAAGCGTGCACGTGTTGCTTCAACTGCACTTTTCCTACTACCGTTGCCCCATCTTTCCTCAGGGCTTGGATATGCTTCTCATTGCGACTGTACAAGTCGACTTCAATACCGGACTTTGCAAGATAGGCTCCCAGTACTGTTCCCAAAGAACCCGCTCCGTAGATGGCGATGCGCATAGATGCTCCTCATTTTCCCGTAGCTTAACGATGGGAAGCCACACAAGCAAGAGGAGCGGAAGAACAGGATTGCACCTCTTGCCATGTTTGCACGTGAATGAATGGTGAGTGAGTGAAATAAAACAACGGGACTGCCAGAGGCAATCCCGTTGTACTGAGCTATGTTGCTTGTCTTACTTGCTCTTCTTCTCGGCAATGCGCTTTTTCTGGGTCTTCTCAATGGCATTGACGATGTTCTCATACCCGGTGCAGCGGCAAAGGTTGCCGGAGATCTGTCTTCTGATCTCCTCCCTGCTGGACTCCGTCTCACTGGAGATGATGGGAATCGAAGCCATGATGAAACCCGGGGTGCAGAAGCCGCACTGGACAGCTCCTTCGTCGATGAAGGCCTGCTGGATGTCGCTGAGGGCCCCCTTGGTGTCACTGAGCCCCTCGAGGGTAATGATCTCCTTGCCTTCGGCCCAGATGGCCATGTAGATGCAGGAGTTGAATGGCTTTCCGTCGATCAGGACGGTACAGGCACCGCACTCACCCACATCGCAACCGTGCTTGATGCTATCAAGCCCTGCTTGGCCTCTGAGCATATCAGAAAGAGACTCCCTGACATCCACACTATAGGTTCGCACCTTGCCGTTTACGGTGCACGTAATGTCTTTCTTAGCCATTGATGGTACCTCCTGCTTTTTCTATCGCAGCCTTTGTCGCCCGCTTTGCCATCTCCTTGACCAATTGCATGCGGAACTCCTTGGAAGCACGCCAGCTGGTTCTGGGATTCACATCAGCGAGGGCCCCCTCGCTGACCAGATCAAGCAACGCCTCATTCACTGCATGGCCGTTTGCACTTGCTTCAGCAGTGGTGGAACGGATGGGGATGGGGGCTGCCACGCCGAATGCGATTCTTAGCCGTGTGACGGTCTTCTTGTCCTCACTGAGGGTGACGTTCACCGAGCAACCGAGCGTTGCGATATCCATGGCGCGGCGCATTGCATATTTGATGTAGTGGCCATAGGTCTTCTCATAGCTCTCCTTGCGGATGCGAATTCCGCACAAGAGCTCTCCCTCGCGAAGATCTACCTTTCCAGGACCAAGATTGAACTCACCATAGGGAAGAACCCTGGTTCCGTCGATGCTGGAGATTTCCAACATTGCGTCGTAGGCCTTGAGGGTGGTGGCACTGTCCGCACTGGTTACCCCGTTGCAGATGTTGCCACCGATCGTGCCGATATTGCGGACCTGAGGTCCTCCTATCTGATTCACCGCTTCACCGAGTACCGGAATGTACTGCTTGATGATTGGGTGCATCGCCACATCGGTGAAGCTGGTCAACGGTCTGATGAGGATCGAGCCATCCTCTTCAAGACAGATGCCGCGAAGCTCATCGAGGTTATAGATGTTGATCACATCGCAGCCTGCAAGCTTTCCCTCCCTGACCTTGATCAGGATGTCACTGCCACCGGCAAGGAAGTGGGCCTGAGGATGTTCTTTCTTCAGGCGCAGGGCATCTTCAACGGAGGTGGTTTCATAGATGGTTCCAAAGTTATACATACACTACTTCCTTTATTAAATCAGCTGAGCCTCGGTGAACGCATTGAACAGCCGTTCAGGGTGGAGCGGAATTGCATTGATGGCAACTCCCGTCGCATTGAGCACCGCGTTTCTGATGGCAGGGGCCACAGGAATCGTGGGAGGCTCACCGAGTGACTTGTTTCCGTACGGCCCGGTCGGGTCATCGGTCTCCACGAAGTCTGCATGCAGCTCGGGAGTGTCTATGGCGGTCATGAGCTTGTAGTCCAGCAGGTTGTCATTAAGCATCCGTCCGGTCTTCGGATCGAACTTCAGATGCTCGTACATGCCGTAGCCAAGGCCCATGCTCATACCACCGTGTACCTGGCCGCTGGCAGTCTGGCGGTTGATGATCTTGCCCGAGTCGTGGATATTGATGATGTCCAGAATCTTGATCTGGCACATCGGGATATCCACCTCAAGTTCGGTGTAGCAGACGCCGAAGGAGTAGGTGTTGTCCGTACAGTGGTGGGACTCTTCCGCCGCAATATGGGTGGAGTTGGTCAGGCTGTAACAGGATTCGATGGCAACATCGGCAACGGAGAGCAGATGCTCGTCCTTGTTGGTGTGGACGATGTAGTTCTCCTTGATGTCCAGATCCCAGGGGTCCTTCTTGAGCATGAAGCCGGCAAACTCAAGCAGCTTCTTTCTGAAAGACTCAGCGGTCTTCTTCACTGCCATACCCGACACATAGGTCTGCCTCGAAGCATAGGCTCCTGTATCGTAGGGGGTAACGTCGGTATCCTGCTTGCTCACCACGTGGATCTTATCCATCGTCAGACCAATGGTCTGGGCAGCCATCATGGCAAAGACGGTGTCAGCACCCTGTCCGATTTCGGTTGCTCCAATCTGCATCTGCAACGAGCCATCCTGGTTGAGTACCATGCGGCAGGCTGAGGTTTCCAGACTGATGGGGTAGACGCCTGTCTTGTAGCAGAAGATTGCCATGCCCACGCCTTTGCGGATCGGGCCGGTCTGCTTGGCATACTCCTCTCGTTTCTTGGTGTAGGAGAGATACTGCTCACCACGCTGAATGCACTCCTCCAGTCCGGTCGAGTGGCAGGTGATGGTTGTCATCGGGTCGACATAGCCGAGCTTCATCATATTCTGGGTGCGCAGTTTCAGCGGGTCGAGCCCTGTCTGCTTGGCAATGTCATCCACATGGGCTTCCAGTGCGAAGCCGATCTGCGGGATACCGTAGGCGCGCATGGCACCAGCAGTCGCCAAGTTGGTATAGACGGTGTACGCCTCACCCTTGATGGCTCCCACCGGATACATCATCCTGAAGCCGTTCACCGCATTTGCAACCAAGGCGTGGGCATGGGATGCATAGGCGCCCTGATTGGAGTAGGCCTTGATCGAACGAGCGGCAAAGGAGCCGTCCTTGCGGACATAGCTCTCGATATGGAACTTCATGGCGTGACGGGTGCGGGTACAGGCAAAGGTTTCCTCACGGGTGTAGGCAAGCACGACGGGCCGGCCTCCCACTCGGGTGGTGAGGTAGGCGTTCAGCGGTTCAGTGAGCGCATCCTGCTTGTTGCCGAATCCTCCACCGATGTACGGCTTGATGATGCGGATGTCGCCAAACCCAACGCCCAATGCTTGTGAGCAGACTCTGCGCACAATGTGGGGGATCTGGGTGGAACTCACCACAACAATCTTGCCGCTCTCCATGTAGGCGAACGAGTTGGCGCTTTCGATATGGCAGTGGCTGACGATCGGGGTCTCATAGTCTCCGACCACCTTGGTCAGGCCCGCTTCCTTGATCGCCTCCTCGAAAGACCCAACCTCATAGGCGCTCTTGACGACCACGTTGTTCGGTTTTTCCTCATGGATGGTGATCGCCCCTTCCTTCATGGCATCTTCCATGGTCAGGATGGGGGTGAACTCCTCATAGGTCACCTTGATTTTTCTCACTGCTTCCTCGGCGGCAAGCTCATCTTCAGCGATGACTGCGGCGATGTCATCAGCGTAACAGCGGACACGGGCGTTGAGCAGTTTGCGGTCGGCTATGTCCTGATGCTTGGGGTCTGTCGACCAAGGGTGACCGGCAGTGGGGAATTGGATGTCAGGGACATCAAAGCAGGTGACAATATCCACCACGCCTTCCACCTTCCAAGCCTCAGAGAGATCAAACTCCTTGACCCAGCCGTTGGCGATGGTGCTGTGCAGCACCTTGGCCACCAACGCGTGGGGAGGGATCAGATCCGGAGTGTATTTCGCTTTGCCTGTCACTTTGTCGAATGCATCGACACGTTTCAGGGAAGTTCCGATGATATCCATGGAGTTCCTCCTTCAGAATACGAACGAAAGGGGACTTTTTCTTCCGGGCTCTGTGGGAAATGCCGGTAGGTTCGGACATCAAAAAGGGCCGGAAGGAGCGTCCTTCCTTTGGGTGTACACCCATCATACAACAAATTGCAACAAATTCAAGAAAATTTCTGATACTCAAGAGAAGAAAATGTCGTACCGAAAATGTCTTTTCATTACGTTGCAAGTGTATTTACAAAAACCAATTACATTCAAACATGATACATATTCAATTGCCAAGAACATATTTTTGTTGTTTTCGCAACAAAAACAATCAGGCACAATAACCATATCCTGTTCTATATGATACTAAGTATCAGCATAGAATTCAATTGCATAGCTCGTTCTGGGGCAAGCTACTTGCTGAGCTTTCCTTTTCTCCCTCTTTCTGGCACTATCGAAGCTATGATACAGGTACTGATAGATGAGTTGAAGGCCCAGAAAGGCCTTGATGCACTGGTCCTCGCAGGATCGAGGACGGGGTTGGGCAGCGACGCCCTCCACACTTTTGCAGTTGCAGAAAGCTGCCTGAGTAGATAAGTCCTTTCGGCGCAACGCCGGGAGGATATTTTTTACGATTTTTCTTAAACATGCATACGTATTGTGTTGTATATCGTATGGAACTATAGTATGCTTATCGGCAGGAGGATACCATGTTCCTTGTGCAGATACCGAACAAGAAGACAGGCAGGGTGTTCCTGCAGATTTCCGAGTCCTACCGCGATGAGGCCGGCAAGCCCAGGCAGCGGGTCGTCATGCCCCTGGGGCACCTCGACGAGCTCCAGGCAGAGTTCCCCGACCCGGTGGCGCACTTCAAGGCCGTCGCCGTTCAGATGACCGAGGACAGGAAGAAGGCCATGCAGGATCGGGTGGTGAGGCTGGACCCGTCCAGCCGGCTCGGGAGGGCCGAGACGCTGGCGCCCGGCGACGTGCGGCGCAAGAACATAGGCTACGCCGCCCTCTCGGTGCTCTACCACCAGCTGGAGATAGACTACCTGCTGAACAACCGGCGCCGGTACACGAGGTTCGGGGCGAACCTGAACTCGATCTTCAAGATGCTGGTGTTCAACCGCGCCCTGTACCCCGACTCGAAGCTGGGGGCCTGGCAGGGCCGGGGCCGCTTCTTCGAGGACTCAGAGTACTCGCTTGACGAGGTGTACCGGTCGCTGGACCATTTCCTTGCATGGCGGGACGACCTGCTGGTGCACCTGAACACCCAGGTGGGCAAGCGCTACGGGCGCGACGAGCTGCTGATGTACTACGACGTGACGAACTACTACTTCGAGATAGACGAGCCCGACGAGCTCAGGCGCAAGGGGGTGAGCAAGGAGAACCGCAGCAGCCCCATCGTCCAGATGGGTCTGTTCATGGACGAGGCGGGGCTCCCGGTCACCTACGACCTGTTCCGGGGCAACGCCAACGACTGCACGACCCTGCCCGAGATGCTCGACGGCACGGTCGCAAGCCTGGGACCGAGGAACATGATCGTGGTGGCTGACAAGGGCATGATGAGCGGGAACAACATCTCCAAGATCCGCCTGGCCCACAACGGGTACGTGATCAGCTACTCTGTGCGGGGGGCGGACAGGGCCTTCAAGGACTATGTGCTCAGGGACGAGGAGACCGACCCCGAGCGGGAGCGCTACCATGCCGTCCACGACGAGAACGGCAGGCTGGTGTTCAAGCACAAGAGCCGGCTCACCCCCCGCCAGATCATCGTCACCGACGAGCAGGGCAACCAGAAGAAGACCGTCGTCAACGAGCGGCAGGTGGTGATCTACAGCGAGAAGTACGCGCTGCGGGCGCGCTGCGACCGCCAGGCGGCCATCGACAAGGCCCAGAAGCAGGTCCTTTCGATGTCCAGGGATGCGAAGGCCAGCAACTATGGGTCGGCCAAGTACATCCTCAAGGTGCCGGTGAACAAGAAGACCGGGGAGTGCGACACGAAGGCCGACTATGTATGCTTCCTGGACGAGGAGAGGATAGACGAGGACCAGAAGCTTGACGGCTACTACGTGGTGTGCACCAACGTCATCGGCCTGGGCGAGGGCGAGAAGCCGTTCAAGGGCAAGCACCGTTACACCGTGGACGGCTACTTCCAGCTGAACCGAGTGGTGACCGACCAGGACATCCTGGACATGTACAAGGGCCTGTGGCGCATCGAGGAGACCTTCAAGGTGACCAAGAGCGAGCTGAAGGCAAGGCCTGTGTTCCTCTCAACGAACACCCACATCCGCGCCCACTTCCTCATCTGCTTCGTCACGCTGCTGCTGATGAGGCTGCTCGAGTACCGCATGGACTGGAAGCATTCGGCGGGTGCGATCCAGGAGTCGCTTGCCGCTGCGAGCGGGACCCGTGTCGCGGACAACCTGTATGTGTTCGACCACTATGACCAGGTGCTCGCCGACATCGGCAAGAACCTGGGCCTGGATTTCTCCAGGCAGACGCTCACCGCAGGGGAGATACGGCACATGATGGCCTTTGCAAAGCAAAGTTCATGACACACTACAATTAGATGTTTTGCATTTTCGGTTGCAATTCCTTTGCCATAGGAAAGTTGCAACCATTTTTTTGCTTACTTTGGTGCAAAAGTCAGGTTATATTGGTACAATAATACGTACGCTTGTGTGAATTGTCAAGGCTTGATAGCAAATGAAACATGGCTATAAGTACAGTTAGCATGACAATTTGCGAAGATAACC